>NZ_NHBI01000023.1:0-14688 GCF_002167505.1 Sulfitobacter sp. TMED3
TACTTGACCACAACGGGTTCATAGATCGACGATGGCAGGTCATAGCCCCACATCTTGAAACGTTCAGAGAAGTGGCTGCGCACGCCGGTGCCGGTGAAGTGGCCGATGATCTTGTTTTCGGGGGTCAGGCCGACGCGCTGAAAGCGGAAGATTTCCTGCATAGAGATCACGTCGCCCTCCATGCCGGTGATTTCGGTGATCGACGTCATGCGGCGCGACCCGTCCTGCAAGCGCGATGCTTGTACGATCAGGTTCACAGCCGACGAGATCTGGCTGCGGACCGCTTTCAGCGGCATTTCGATACCGGCCATGGCGATCATGTTTTCCAGACGGCTGACACCATCGCGGGCAGAGTTGGCGTGGATCGTGGTCATCGACCCGTCGTGGCCGGTGTTCATCGCCTGCAGCATGTCAATCACTTCCTCGCCGCGCGTCTCGCCGACGATGATCCGGTCAGGACGCATCCGCAGGGCGTTTTTCAGACAGTCGCGCGGGGATACCTCGCCCTTGCCTTCAACGTTGGGCGGGCGGCTTTCCATGCGGCCCACATGCGTCTGTTGCAGTTGCAATTCGGCGGTGTCTTCGATGGTCAGGATACGTTCATCGTTGGCAATAAACGATGACAGCGCGTTCAGCGTGGTGGTTTTACCAGAACCTGTACCGCCCGAGACGATGATATTCAGACGGGTGGCGACGGCGGCTTGCAGATAGGCTGCCATCTCTTCCGAGAAGGCCCCAAAGCTTACCAGGTCATCAATGCCCAGTTTGTCTTTCTTAAACTTACGAATGGAGACAAGGCTGCCGTCCACGGCAATCGGCGGGACCATAGCGTTGAAACGCGAGCCGTCTTTCAAGCGCGCATCGACATAAGGGTTGCTTTCATCAACGCGACGGCCAACGGCGGAAACGATCTTGTCGATGATCCGCAGCAGGTGCTTTTCGTCTTTGAAGGTCACGTCGGTCAGCTGCAGTTTACCCGCGCGTTCCACAAAGATCTGTTGCGGGCCGTTAACCAGAATATCGTTGACGCTGTCGTCTTTCAGCAGCGTTTCCAGCGGGCCGAGGCCGGTCACCTCGTCATACAGTTCCGAGTTCAGTTGAAAGCGATCCTCGCGGTTCAACACGATGGATTTCTCGGCCAGAATCTCGGTCGAGATTTCGTTGATCTCGCTGCGCAGATCCTGTTCCGAGGCATGTTCAAGGGCGGCGAGGTTCAGGTTCTCAAGCAGGGCACGGTGCAGTTCGAGCTTGATGTCGCTCATGCGTTGCTTGCGCTTCACGTCGCGATCCTGCGGGGCGACGGTTGCGGCCTGGGCCACGCGGCGCATGCTGGCGGGCTTGGGCGCGANCGCTTCCTCTGNCTGTTGCTGGGGCGCGGGAGCCTTCGCCTTTGGGGTGGGTGTGGCTACGGCAACGTCACCTGGCTTTTTATACTTCGAGAACATCTGAATACTCTTTCTAAATTATCTGGCGCTTGGGCCGGATCAGGCGGCTTTGGCTTCGTCAGCCTTGAGGTCGTGGATAGAAGACGCGAGCTTTGCGATCTCGCGGCGTAGCGGGTTCTTGGCGGCGGTATTGGCGAGCGGCAGACCGTGGTCGTTGGCCTGCGTCACTTGCTTGCCGCCATCAGGCAGCTGCACGTCGATGGAGATACCAAGGCTTTCTGCCATCCGTTTGACCCGCGCTTTGGCGTTAAGGTCGGTAAATTTCGGCGCGCGGTTCATGACATAGCGCAGCTTTTCGACCGGCAGCTCTTCGGATTGCAGCGCGCGTTTGAAACGCAGGGCGTTTTGGGCGCAGCGCATATCCAGTTCGAGCATGGCAAAATAGACATGCGCATTGCTCAGCACGGTTTCGGTCCATTGCACCAGCGTCGACGGCATATCGACAACAACGTAGTCGAACTGGTTGCGCGCCATATCCAGAATCCGCGTCACATCTTCCGAGGTGATCAGATCAAGCGGCAGCATATCGGCGGGGGCGGTCAGCACCTGAAGCGTGTCTTCATAGGTCAGCAGAGCCTGACCAAAGCTTTCCTCGTCCATCTCGTCTGTCTCGATCAGCATGTCATAGACGACTTCGCGGCGCGGCAGGTCCAGATAGGTCGCCACGGCCCCGAACTGCAGATCGAAATCCAGCAGGCAGACCTTTGGCGGGTTCTTTTTGTCGGAAGTCGCCAGCTCCCAAGCCATATTAACGGCCATGCTCGTCGCACCGGTGCCACCGGCCAAACCATGTACCACGATCACCGCGCCGTCTTTATCGGCACCGGGTTTCAGCTTGGGGCCTGCCTCGATGTGTTCGGCTGTGGGCTCGGGGTCTGCGCGCAGACGTTCGATGGTCGCCGCCAATTCGCCTTCGGGCAGCGGGTAGGGGACGAATTCATCCGCACCTTGACGCAACAGGGAATGGAGCGAGGCCGGGGACATGTCTTCGGCGATCAGGATCACCTTGATATGACGGGATTTCGCCTGCGAGATGATTTCGGACATCATCGGCAGGTTCTCTTCGTCCTCGGAATCAAGCGCCAGTGCAATCAGCTCGAGCGTCGCCGCTTCGGGCTGGCTGAAAAAAGCGAGGCTTTCAGAAAAGCCGAGATCACCCCAGGCTTCGCCCAAAGCTGATTCCATATCCTCGATCAGNAGGTCGAAGTTCTGTACATCACGGCTGACAGTGCAGGCGATGATCTGTGGTGCGTCAATCTGTGGCATACTGCTGCTCATACCTAAACTTCCCCTTCTTCTCTTTGGGGCGCGGCAAGGGCGGATCGGGCGTCGCCCTGTTCTTTGCCTTGCGGTCCCCTGCGTCAGACCACGGTGGCCGGGCGCAACTGTCCTATTGCAGTGAATATCCCTGCCAAGTTGGGCAAGATTGGGGCTAAATAGTTTCTATTGTTTGGTCTTTTGAAACGATCCGCAGTGATTTGCCGGATTGAAACGCAAAAGGCCCGACCGTCAGCGACGATCAGGCCTTTCTCGAGGTATCTGTTATCCGGTTATTCCGTCGTGGTGCCGGTCGATGTTGCGCCGCCCGATAGCTGAGTCGGTGGCACGGCGCTGGCAACGTAATCGCGATAGATGATCTGCGCGTATTTGCCGTCCAGAACGGTGGGATGTCGCCCGACAAAGCCGCTGACTTCGGTCACTGTGCGACGGTTCGCCCGTTCGCGGCCCTGTGTCACGATCAACGGCTGTGTTTCGCCAAAGGAAACAACGGCCTCAAGACGGCTGCGGCTGATGCCTTGCGTTGACAGGAACCCAACAACGGATTGTGCACGGCGCAGGCCCAACGCCTTGTTGTAGCTGTTCGAACCGACGGCATCGGTATGGCCATACACGCGGAAGCGGACCTCGGGGAACTGGCGGATCCATCCCGCTTGGCGCCGCAGCACGGCCTGCGCGGCCCCGTCCAGCTGGGCCGAGTTAAAGGCAAAGGTCACCGTGGATTCGACTTCGCCGGCAAAGCGGTTGGCCAGATCGAAGGTGTACTGGCGTTCGCCTGTCATCACCAAACGGTTGTTCAGCGTGGCGTTTCCAAAGGTGCCCAGATCGGTCAGGGATCCTGCTTCGCGGTGGAACTGGGTATAGACCGGATCAGGGCTGCTGACGCAGCCTGCTACGGTCATCGCCAAAGCGGCGCATAACCCGGTGATTTTGCCTGTCGAAGGGATCGCTGAAGTCATCTGATCAATCCAATACATAGCCATATGACCCGCTAAAGTCCTGTTTGGCAACCTCGCCAGCGGCCCCTTTTGTGGGCGCTGT
The DNA here is from genome assembly GCF_002167505.1 of Sulfitobacter sp. TMED3. Classification (NCBI taxonomy): domain Bacteria; kingdom Pseudomonadati; phylum Pseudomonadota; class Alphaproteobacteria; order Rhodobacterales; family Roseobacteraceae; genus Sulfitobacter; species Sulfitobacter sp. TMED3. Next base: position 3,765 of record NZ_NHBI01000023.1, read on the forward strand.
GCTGCCTTTGGACGTGCGACCTGACAGGAACAATTCGCTTTCCGTGGGCGGTTTGATCCGGTCGGTGGGCAGGGCCAAAGCCTCGCCGCGGGTGGGGGTCACAAGATGGGCCGTGATAATGATCACCAGTTCGGACTGGCTGCGCTGATAGTTCGCGCTGCGGAACAACGCGCCCAATACAGGCACATCGCCGATCCAGGGTAGCTGGCTGGAGTTATCGGTGAAATCATCGGTCAGCAGACCCGCGATCGCAAAGCTTTCGCCGTCGCGCATTTCAACCGTGGTCGAGGTTTCGCGGCGGGTGAAGGCCGAGATGTCGAAGCCATTGCCCAAGGACACGCTGTTGCTGGCATCAATCGCCGATACAGCGGCTTTGAGTTCGAGGTTAATCAGGTCTTTATCCACGACACGGGGGATAAAGCTCATCTCTACGCCGAAGGGTTTGTACTGCACGGAAATCTGGTCGCCGGTCTGGGCGACAGGTACGGGGTATTCGCCACCGGCAAGGAACGTCGCCTCTTGCCCGGACAGCGCAACGAGGTTCGGTTCGGCAAGGAAGCGTACGGCGCCCTTCTGCTCTAGGGCTTCAAGCAGCAGACCGACTTGGGTGGACCCTGCGTTAAAGCCGAACAGTACCGCGCCTGCGTTGCTGTTGGACGTAGGTGTCGTGCCACCAAGAGAGTTCNCAATCGCGCCTGCCGTATTTGTCGTATTGGTCCCGCCGTTGATCGCAAGATCATTGCCCACCAACCCGTTCAACGCGAGCGACGCGCTTAGGGATTTGGAGACAGATCGGCTCATCTCGGCGAAGCGGACTTTCATCATCACCTGCTGGATGCCGCCGACGCTCATCAGGTTGGAGACGCGTTCTGGCGCGTAGCGTTCGGCCAGATCAAGGGCGCGCTGCAGGCGTTGGGTGGAGGACACGATGCCCGACAGGACGATACCGTCGTTGGCTGTGCGCACTTCGATCTTTTCGCCGGGCAGGATCTGCCGCAGGCGTTCCTTGAATTCAGAGACATCCGCCGCGACGCGCACATCCACGTTGGTGATCAGCTGACCGGCCGCATCCAGCAGGGTCAGCGTGGTCAGNCCAGGGGATTTGCCCAGCACATAGATGGTGCGATCGGAGAGGGATGAGATATCTGCGATCCCCGGATTGGCGATGCTAAGCTCAGCAAAGGGGATGTCGCTTTCAACCACAACCGCGCGGTTCATCGGGACTTCCAACACACGGTTGGTGCCCTTCTTGACCACACGGAGTGTGTTGGCCTGCGCGTCGATCGGCGCCGTCAATGCAAATGGCATCGCGCCAATGGTCAGTCCCAATAGGGCTGCTTTAATAAACTTATCGATTTTCATGTGACCTGCCTTTGTGATCACGCCTCAAAATAGGGTCTTTGCGCCCGCCGTTTGCGACACTGTGCGGTCCTTTGCGTTTTTTTGCAAGAATCAATGACAGGGGGGGGCGGGTATATGTGGATTAACAGCAACATATCCGAAATGGCAAAACGCCGCGCAAAGTGATGCGCGGCGGTGTTGAGGTCCGTATTTGCCCTGCCTGATAAGCAGATCAGTTGGTGCAGGGGATCGGGATTTCGACCACTTCGGCACCACGACGGGTCCGGATGGTGCAGACTTTTTCTGTAGTCGTTTCAACTTTGACCGTTTCTTCTGTCAGGCCGAGCAGGCGGCGCTGGTCGACTTCGATCTCGCCGGCGACGGTGTCATCCTCTGCCCCGACGAGCGAGAGGGATAGGTCACCAGTCGATTGCGCCTGTGCCAATGCGGCAACTTGATAGGGCTGTACGGCAACAGTCACAGTATTCGCAATGGCCGCTTCGCTGCGTTCGCCGCCGGCGCTTTGGTCGATCGCGATGATCTTGACGCCTGCCTCGATCAGTTTGGTCACGTCTCCGGTATCGGCGCGGTCGTTGCCGCCCCGGTTGATGCGGCCGGTCCAGTAGACATCGACACGGTCACCGGGGCGCAGGAAGCCCGACACGCCGCTGGATACGTCCACACGCAGCGCAAACGCACGGCTGCCCCGTTCCAGCTGCGAGGTGAGGCCAGTATCGGCACCGGGTTCGGTCACCTTCGCCGCCATAATGGCTTCGTCTTTTTCCATCGCACGCAGCACGACACGCAGGTCATCGCTGTTTTCGGGGAAAAGTGCTGCTTCTTCGATAAAGGTGCCTTCGGGGATCGCATCCTCGGGCCATTTTACCTGCCGCACATCTTCGCGGGTCAGGCGCTGCCCGTATTTCAGCGGCCCGTTGGCNACATATACACCAACCGTCGGCACGATCTGCGCCAGAGCCTCTTGNGCCTGTTGGTNNGCTGCGTTGATATTNNCCGATGCGGCCCTTTGCCAGATACACAGCACCACCTGCCAAGGCGATACCGGCGAGCAGGACCAGTCCAAAAACCATCCGCATGTTACTTACCTCTCTTGAGTGTGTGCCGGTCCCAGGACACGGCGCGAAACTTATACCAATGGATAGGCGGTGATTGTGTTCAGACTATGGATAATCCGCGACCAAGCTGGGTCATTATAAGGGTGGCTTGGGTTAGATGTCGCCCGGCGTCTGGGTCATCACCCTGTCTGCTAGATCCACAGTTCCGGTGGTCATGCTGACAACAATGAGAACCGCCAGAGATACCACGGCTGCACATAGAACAACCCAGTCAACTGTGACCGCACCGCTTGGGCTTCGCCAGAATTTGATAAGCTTCGAGGGCATTGTTTTGCCTTGCGTGATGAAGGTCTAAAAAACTGGCCGCATTCTGTCGAGCAGAATGCGGCCAGCGAAATCTCTTGGCGCGACGAACGCTTAGCCGCCAGATTTAGCCAGGGCTTTGTGTGGCCATGTAGGAGTTGGTTTTCGACGTCAGGTTGGAAGCGCCTGTTTCGATCGAGGAGTAAGCTGCGACGGCCAGGCCAACAACGGCGGCGGTCAGAACAACCCAGTCAACAGTCACAGCGCCGGATTCGTCGTTTTTGAAGTTCTTGATAAAGTTCATCATGGTATGTCCCTCCAAGGATCATAAAGTTTTCAATCTCAACCCTGTCGTCCGTTTCGATGCTTCTCTCTCAATTCCGCATCTGGCTGACTTGGTATGAGCCTATATAGCCTTGTGAATGGGGCACGAATTTGGCGGCAATTGTGACATTTCATTTTTCCGAGCCGGTTTTTGGCAGAATTATTGTAGCCCACTGATACAAAACAATTTTCCATCTTCATTTTTTGTTATCCTTGATGAGAAGCGGGGCAGGATTGCATCAATTATGGCGAAATCGCCATGTTCCCTGCCATGTTTGGTTGGTTTGGCGAGGGTTTCCGTGCGAGATTGCTGAAAAAGAGCATTAAATAATCAGTGCAGGCAGCGATGTTTCGACGAATGACCGTATCTTTGATGGTGGGGATGCTGGCGGCCTCGGCTGTCTGGGCAGACACGCCAAAGCCGTTTCCCAAGTTCGAGGCAAAACGTGTGAAGCCGCCCAAGCCGGGCAGTACCAATCGGATCAATGTCTTTATCGAACCCAAGGCCGACGACGTACCCGAGGTTGTCGCAACCGAATCCGGTGCCATCGTGCCAGCGTCGCCGGGGCAATATGATTGGTTCTGGGATCGTGTCTCTCCGGCGGTCGAGAAATCTGGCCCGGGCCGGCTGGAGGCCGCGATGGTCACGCTGGCAACGGCCAGCAGCAAAATCCCCGCGCCACGCATGCAACAGATGCAAGAGATCGCCAAGGCCAACGGGATCGACATCCTGCGCTCTACCATCGGGACGCAGGTGTCACCTGCGCTTGTGCTCGCGGTGATCACGGTTGAATCGGCGGGGCGGCCCGATGCCATCAGCGGGGCGGGGGCGCAGGGGTTGATGCAACTGATGCCTGATACAGCGACGCGCTTTGGGGTAACCGATAGTATGGTCCCGATGCAGAATATCGCGGGCGGCGTAAAATATCTTGATTGGCTGATGGGCGAATTTGACCGCGATCCGATCTTGGTGCTGGCCGGCTATAACGCGGGCGAAGGGTCCGTGCACAAGCACGCGGGCGTGCCGCCTTTTGCCGAAACCCGTGACTATGTGCCCAAGGTGCTGGCCGCTTTTCAGGTCGCCAAGGGCCTGTGCCAGACCCCGCCCGAGCTGATCTCGGACGGATGTGTCTTTGCGGCGATGAACTGACACCAGTTCGGGGCCGAGTGTAAAAAGGGGCGCGGCCATCGCTGGCTGCGCCCCTTGTCGTTCATCGCGTCAGCAGATTAGACGATTGTCGCTTCGGTCGCGGCGCGCAGTTCGTCTTCCGTGACGCCATCGGCGCATTCAACGATCTTCAGCCCGCCTTCAACGACATCCAGCACACCCAGATTGGTGATGATGCGGTCAACGACGTTCTTGCCGGTCAGCGGCAGGGTGCATTCTTTCAGCACCTTGCTGTCCCCATGCTTGCTGGCGTGGTCCATGACCACCACAACGCGGCCCACACCCGCGACCAGATCCATTGCGCCGCCCATGCCTTTGACCAGCTTGCCGGGGATCATCCAGTTGGCGAGGTCGCCGTTTTCAGCCACTTCCATCGCGCCCAGAATGGCCATGGCGATCTTGCCGCCGCGGATCATCCCGAAGGAGGTCGAGCTGTCGAAATACGAGGTGCGGTCCAGCTCGGTGATGGTCTGCTTGCCCGCGTTGATCAGGTCGGCGTCTTCCTCGCCCTCGATGGGGAAAGCCCCCATGCCCAACATGCCGTTTTCCGACTGCAACGTCACATCCATCCCGTCGGGGATGTAATTGGACACCAGCGTCGGAATCCCGATGCCAAGGTTCACATACCAACCGTCTTGCAGTTCCTGCGCGGCGCGTGCCGCCATTTGATTGCGATCCCAAGCCATTATACGTCCTCCCGCTGACGTGTGGTGCGCTGTTCGATGCGTTTCTCGTGATCACCCTGAATGATGCGGTGCACATAGATGCCGGGCAGGTGGATCGCGTCGCCGCCAAGGCTGCCACGGGGAACGATCTCTTCGACCTCGGCGATGCAGATCTTGCCACACATGGCCGCTGGCGGGTTGAAGTTGCGCGCAGTTTTGCGGAACACCAGATTGCCAGTGTCATCCGCTTTCCAGGCTTTCACGATCGCCAGATCCGCAACGATGCCCCGCTCAAGGATATAGGTCTCGCCGTCGAAATCCTTGTGCTCTTTGCCTTCGGCGATCACAGTGCCAACGCCGGTTTTGGTATAGAAACCGGGAATGCCCGCACCACCCGCACGCATACGTTCGGCCAAGGTGCCTTGCGGATTGAATTCCAGCTCAAGCTCGCCGCCGAGATACTGGCGCATGAATTCCTTGTTCTCGCCGACGTAAGAGCTGATCATTTTCTTGACCTGCCTGGTCTGCAACAAGATACCGATGCCGAAATCATCTACGCCCGCATTGTTCGAGGCAAAGGTCAAATCCTTGGTGCCAGCGTCCCGGATCGCGTTCAGCAGCAGTTCGGGAATACCGCAAAGGCCAAAGCCCCCCGCTGCGATCAGCATGCCATCGTGCAGCACGCCTTCCAGCGCCTCGGCAGCGCTTCCATAGATTTTCTTCATTCCGGCTCCTTTCAAGAGAGGCTCACGGCCCTGTCGTACTATCGTTATACGACTTCTATGACGCGGCGTAACGAACGTGTCAAACCGCCGACGCTAATGTCAGCGGTACCAGTGAAGCCTGCCGGAAAATTCGGGGGAATGCGCGCCCACCCTGCATCGGGTGGGCAGCTGTCGTCGCGGGGCCAGTGCAGCCCGCAGCGAGGTCAGACGATGCGTACCTGCGTGCCGATGGGGGCAATCTGGTACAGCGCCTCGATCATGTGGTTGTAAAGCCCGATGCACCCGTCAGAGCTTTGCCGCCCGATCTTGCGCGTGTCATGGGTGCCGTGGATCAGATAGGCGGGCCAGCTGAGATACATCGCATGGGTGCCAAGCGGGTTGTCCGGACCGGGCGGCATATACTTCAGGTCGGGGTCGCGTTCGATCATGCTGGGGGTCGGTGTCCAGTCGGGCCCGACACGTTTGCGCACAATGCGGGTGTAGCCGCGTTTGGTCAGCTCGTCGCTGCGGGGCACGGAGGTCGGGTAAATCTTGTAGGTCTCGCCATCGCCGCCCCAATAGTGCAGCGCGCGGGAAGAGGTATCAGCCACGATTGCGGCTTTGCCCAATGTATCAAAGTGGTCCTGCCAGTTCTGGCTGGAAAATCCGTTGGTGTTATGACGTACCGGTGCCGCGATCTCTGGCACCGGCGTCTGTGCGCGCAACAGGGCCGGCGTGAAAAGCGCCGCGCCCGCTGTCAGGATCAACCCGCGTCTTGAGAATGTCTGCTCTGCCATTTTTATGTCCTTCTACCGTGGCGATTGTCACAGGTAAAAGCAGCAAGGGCAGGGCGGGGCAACTCACATATATGTCATTTCATGAATATGTGAGTTGCGCTCTCACTCTTCCGGTGCGGTGGCCGATTTTGCGGGTGCCTTTTTGGCCGCTGGTTTCTTTGCGGGGGCCTTCTTGGCAGCCGTTTTCTTGGCCGGAGCCTTTTTCGCAGCGGTTTTCTTTGCTGCGGGCTTCTTGGTTGCGGCTTTGCGCTTGGCAGGGGATTTCGCCAGCTTTTCCTCGATCAGCTCAACCGCACGTTCCATGGTCAGATCGGCAGGCTCGACCTCTTTGGGGATGGNNGCGTTGACTTTNTCCCACNTCACATAAGGCCCNTATTTGCCTTCCATGATGTTGACCTCGCCGCCCAGATCAGGGTGTTCGCCCATCTCGCGGATCGGTTTTGCCGCTTTGCCACGCCCGCCACGGCTGGCGACTTTCTCGGCCAGAAGCTGCACGGCGCGGTTCATGCCAACGGTGAACACCTCGTCCAGACTTTCGAGGTTCGCATTGGTTCCGCCACGGTTCGACGTGCTGTCGGCGTGTTTGATATAGGGGCCGTAGCGCCCGATATTTGCCCAGACCATCACCCCATCTTCCGGGTGCGGGCCGATNTCACGCGGCAGCGACAGCAGCATGACAGCGCGTTCCAGCTCCAGCTCTTCGGCGGGCCAGTCCTTGGGCACCGATTGACGNGGCGGTTTTTTGTTCTCTTCGGTGACGGGGCCGCGCTGCACATAAGGGCCGAAGCGCCCTTTGAACACGCGAATCTCGTCGCCCATATCCTCGCCCAGCAGTTTGCCATCGGGCGGAATAGCCGAGGCTTCGGCCTCGGGGTCGGGCGGGCCGAAGGGGCGGGTATAGCGGCATTCAGGGTAGTTCGAACANCCGATGAACGCGCCGCCGGACCGNGCNGTGCGCATGGACANACGCCCGATCTCGCAGTTGGGGCACAGGCGCGGGTCGCTGCCATCCTCATTGGGCGGGAAGAGATGCGGCTCGAGTACCTCGTTGATCTTCTCCAACACCTCGGTGATGCGCAANTCGGCGGTTTCGGCAATCGCAGCCGAAAAATCCTGCCAGAACCGGCCCAGCACATCCTTATAGTCGGCATCCGCCGCGCTCACCTTATCAAGCTGGTTTTCCAGATCGGCGGTGAAATCATAGCCCACATATTTGCGGAAGTAATTCTCGAGGAAGGCCGTCACCAAACGGCCCTTGTCCTCGGGGAACAGACGGTTGCCTTCCTTGCGAACGTATTCGCGGTCCTGAATGGTGGTGACAACGCTGGCGTAGGTCGACGGGCGCCCGATTCCCAGCTCTTCCATGCGCTTGACCAATGTCGCTTCAGTGTAGCGGGGGGGCGGCTGGGTAAAGTGCTGCTCTGGCGTGACGGCGCGTTTGTCCATCTTGTCNCCTTGGGTGATCTGCGGCAGGCGCTTGTCATCCTCGTCCACGACATCGTCGCGGCCTTCTTCGTAGACACGCAGGAAGCCGTCGAATTTCACCACCTGNCCGGTGGCGCGCAGCCCGACCTGTTCGTCCTTGCTGCCGATCTCTACCGTGGTGCGTTCCAGACGCGCGCTTTCCATCTGGCAGGCCAGCGTGCGCTTCCAGATCAGGTCGTAAAGCTTGCGTTGATCCGGTTCGGTCAGTTTCAGCGCGNCGGCATCTTTGGTCATGTCGGTGGGGCGCACACATTCGTGCGCNTCTTGCGCGTTCTTGGCCTTGTTCTTGTAGATACGCGGCTCGGACGGNACATACTCCGCCCCGAACCGGTCCGAGATGGCGTCCCGTGCCATCGTGATCGCTTCGGGGGCCATGTCGATGCCGTCGGTCCGCATATAGGTGATGTGACCGGCTTCATAGAGCCGCTGCGCCGTGCTCATGGTCTGGCGNGCGCCCATGCCGAACTTGCGGCTGGCTTCCTGCTGCAACGTCGACGTCATGAACGGGGCCGAGGGGTTGCGGCTCNCGGGNTTCGCCTCGNCGCTGGTAACCGTCAGATCGCGGCTGGTGATCGCCTGNACCGCCATCTCGGCCTGGGTTTCATTGCCAAGATCAAAACGGTCCAGCTTCTTACCGGCAAGCGTNACCAGACGGGCCTCGAACTCTTGCCCGCGCGGCGTGGCGACCAGNGCCTTGACGCTCCAGTATTCGCGGTTGCGGAAGGCCTCGATCTCCATCTCGCGCTCGACGATCAACCGCAAGGTGACCGACTGTACCCGCCCCGCCGATTTCGCGCCGGGCAATTTGCGCCATAGGACGGGCGACAGGTTNAAGCCCACCAGATAATCCAGCGCGCGCCGTGCCAGATAGGCCTCGACCAGTGGCATATCGACCTGACGCGGGTTCGCCATCGCTTCGGTTACGGCCTTTTTGGTGATCTGGTTGAACACCACGCGGCTGACCGGCGTGTCCTTCTTGATCGACTTGCGTTTGGTCAGCGCCTCTTGCAGGTGCCAGCTGATCGCTTCACCTTCGCGNTCNGGGTCAGTCGCGAGGATCAATGCGTTGTCGTCTTTCAGCGCATCAGCGATGGCTTTGACGTGTTTCTTGCTTGCTGCGGCGACTTCCCAGGTCATGTCGAACCCGTTTTCCGGGTCGACCGATCCGTCTTTGGGCGGCAGATCGCGGACGTGGCCGTAGGACGCAAGCACGGTGTAATCACTGCCGAGATACGAGTTGATCGTTTTAGCTTTGGCAGGTGATTCGACGACGACAACTGGCATAAAATTCGGCACCTTGGATCAAATTAATTCGCGTGGCTTATGCTGTGACATGTGGCGTGAAGCGAAGTTTGTCAATCCGCAGAACAGCGCGCCCCCTTTGATACACGGGCTATAAAGCGCCTTTTNGGGGGTGTTTCACGGTGTAATCCGGCCGGGGTTCCGGCTTCCAGATGGTCTAAATNCCGGGGGCGCTTTGGAGGGTCTCCAAAGCGGGGGCTGGCCCCCGATCTGCGGCCGCCTCACGCTCAGTCCGCGCGGGATACCAGCCCGCCTGCGTGGCGCAGGATATGCCCNTTCAGCTCAAGCTCGACCAGAACAGGTGTGGCGATNCCCGGTGCGACNGCCAGATCGCGCAGCAGCTGGTCTTCGGCAACGGGGCTGGGGCCAAGGCGTGACAATATATCGGTGTGCAGCGCTGCAATGTCGCGCTGNGGCGCGGGGGCGGCTGCTTGGGAAATGNGCGGGCTGGCGGCGGCAGCCTTTGCCGGCCCCAGTTGATCAATCACATCTGCGGCATTGCGCACCAGCGCCGCCCCGTCACGGATCAGCATGTTGCAGCCCGCGGCACGGGCATCGAAGGGGTGGCCGGGCACGGCAAGCACCTCTCGNCCCTGATCCAGNGCGTCACGGGCGGTNATCAGGCTGCCGGATTTCGCCGCNGCTTCGACCACGACCGTTGCGCGGCTNAGCCCTGCGATGATCCTGTTGCGGCTGGGGAAATGCCGCGCCATCGGTTGCAGCCCCATCGGTTGTTCCGAAATGCGCAGCCCTTGGGCCGCGATNTCTTGGGCAAGCGTCGTATTCTCTACCGGATAGATCACATCGACGCCCCCCGCTTGCACCGCGATTGTGCCGGATTCGAGCGTGGCCAGATGTGCCGCGGCATCAATCCCCCGCGCCAATCCCGAGACGACCGTAAACCCCGCCTCACCCAAGCCGGATGCCAAGGCGCGGGCCATGCGCGTCCCGAGCGATGAGGCGTTTCGCGCGCCCACAATCGACACCAAGGGGCGGNGCAGCAGCTCGATATCTCCGATTGCCCATAGAAACGGGGGGGCGTCGTCAAGCTCTGCCAGATGAGGGGGNTAGGCTGCGCAATCATGGGCNATCAAGCGCGCGTTCGCGGCCTTTGCCGCGCGCAGNTCTGCGTGCACGACATTCTCGGGGCAGATGCGATAGTCTTTCACACCTGCGGCGCGGGCGACGTCGGGCAACGCCTCAAGCGCGGCACGCGCGGTGCCGTAGTCGCGCAGCATGCGGTAATAGGTGACAACGCCGACACGGCGCGAGCGCAACAGACGAAGCCGCGCAAAGCTGTCGTCTTCCAGGGTGGGTNGGACCAAGGGGGGCGTGGAAGAGGAAGGAGTGTTGTTCCTGTCAGTCATCCCGCGTCTCCGTCCGTTGCCTCACCAGCTTTAGGCAAAGCTGCTTAACGAAACGTGAACGGCGAAGGTTTAATCCGAACTACTAATCTTCTTCTACGTGCCATGCCGTCTTGGATCACCGGAGCACCTGGGTGCACTCCGGCAATCCGGTGTTGCTCAGGCGGCAGCGGCACCGCCGACGGTCAGGCCGCCGATCATCAATGTCGGCTGTCCGACGCCCACAGGCACCCATTGGCCCGCCTTGCCGCAGTTGCCCATGCCCGGATCCAGCGCGGGATCATTGCCGATGGCGCGGATCTGTTGNAGCGCCGTGGCCCCGTCTCCGATCAGCGTGGCCCCTTTGACGGGGGCGCCGACCACGCCATTGCGCACACGATAGGCTTCGGTGCAGG
>NZ_NHBI01000024.1:0-20386 GCF_002167505.1 Sulfitobacter sp. TMED3
ACCAAGGCCACCCTGCGGGGTGGCCTTTTTCGTCTGCGCCCTTTGGCCTTTAGAACGGTGCCTTGGCACGGATCTTGGTCGAATGCCCGCCCTGAGGATGGTTGAACCGCAGCTCCTCTGAATGGAGCATCAGGCGCGGATACGCCAACGCGGGCCCCGTGGCGTAAAACGGATCGCCCAGAATCGGATGGCCGAGGCTCAGCATATGCACCCGCAGCTGATGGCTGCGCCCTGTCTTGGGGCTAAGGCGCACCCGCGCGGTGTCGCCTTCGTCTTTCAGCACACGCCAGTCGGTTTGTGCGGGTTTACCCGTTTCATGGCAGACCATCTGGCGCGGGCGGTTCGGCCAATCCACGATCAACGGCAGATCGATGGTGCCGGTCTTTTCCTGCGGCACCCCCCAGACCCGCGCGACATAGGTCTTGCGCGTCATCCGCTTTTCAAACTGCAATCCCAGATGGCGCTGCGCATGGGGCGTCAGCGCAAAGATCATCACGCCCGAGGTGTCCCGATCCAGACGGTGCACCAGCAGCGCGTCCGGAAATGCATCCTGCACCCGCGCGATGAGACAATCGGCCAGATGCGGCCCCTTGCCCGGCACCGACAGCAAGCCCGCGGGCTTGTCGACCAGCAACACTTCGGCGTCTTCATGCAGGACAACCAGCGGATCTTGGGGCGGATTATATTCTGTTTCCATAAGTGTCCGTCTCAGAGTTAGGGTAGGTTTTCAAGCCAATCTGTACCAAAGGACCCGGAATGCATCCTACTATTACCAAGATGATTGATGTTGTCGCCAAGGGGGATTCGGAAAAGATCGCCCCGCTGCTGGCGGAAGACGTCACCTTCATGCCGCCGACATATTACAAGACCTGGACCGGCCGCGCCCCTGTGGCAGCGGTTCTGGGGCACGTCGGCAATGTCTTTAGCGATTTCAAATACCGCCGGATCATGGGGGAAGGGACAGATTGGGCGCTGGAGTTCCAGTGCAAGATCGGGGATCTGGATGCCGTTGGCGTCGATCTGATCACCTTGGGTGACGACGGTCTGATCGCCAAATTCGAGGTGGTGATGCGCCCCTATAAATCCATCGGAGCCCTACGCGAGGCGATGAACGCACGGGTGATGAAAGACCCCAGCTTCCTCGCCTTCAAGGACGCGCTGTCCTGAGCGAATGATATAAGGATCGAGGGGCGCAACATGTCTGCGCCCCTCCTAGCACCTGATCAAGCCGGTTTGTGCCGCATCTGCCGGAACAGTGAAATCGAATAGATCACCAGCGCCCCCCAGATCAGCGGAAAGGCAATCATGCGCGCGCGCCCAAAGGGTTCGTCAAAGACCAGCACAGCGCAAAGGAAGATCATCGTCGGCGCGATATACTGCAAGATACCGATGGTCGACAGCCGCAGCCGCTTGGCTCCGTTGGCGTAAAAGATCAGCGGCACCGCCGTGACCACGCCGCAGCCCACCAGCATCCACGTATTGAAGGGCACGCCCTGACCAAAGTGGTTTTGCCCCGTCATGATCAGGTAAACCAGATAGGCCAGCGCGGGGGCGAGCAGGATCAGGACCTCAAGCAGGAAACCCTGGTTTGGCCCGATCGGCAGCCGCTTTTTCGCCAGCGCATACAGCCCGAAGGTGAGCGTCAGGCTCAGCGCGACCCAAGGAAAGCGACCGGAATCAAGCGTCAGGATCGCGACAGCGACGGCTGCGAGCCCGATTGCCGCAAGCTGAAGTCTCGACAGACGTTCTCCCAGCAGCAGCGCCCCCAGCAGGATGCTGAACAACGGGTTGATGTAATACCCCAAGGCCGCGTCCAGCGCATGACCCGAGTTCACCGCCCAGATGTAGATACCCCAGTTGACCGAGATCAGCGTCGCCGTGACACAGCCCATCGCCAGCGTGCGCGGCGACCGGAACGCCTCGCGCAGGGTGGCGGTGCGCCCCAGAAGGATCAGCACCAATGCGCCCACGGGCACTGACCAGACTACCCGATGCACGACAATCTCTGCCGCGGGAATATGGGCGATGGCCTTCATGTACAGCGGCAGAAACCCCCAAAGACCATAGGCCCCGATCGCAAAGGCAAGCCCTTGGGGCGTGTCCTCGGGCGGGGCGGGCTGGGTGTTGGAAAGGGTATCTGGGTTGCGCATATCGTGTCTCCTTGGGGTCTGCTTACGCCCGCAGGACCGCAGGGACCAGAGGGAAAGACTGACCTAAGGGCACTTGCCCCACAGGCGCGCTGGATCAGCCCGTGATCACCCCTTAGGCATCGGCGTATGCGCGCTGCCCAACAGCACCCCGTAGATGATAAAGCTGACCGCCATCACGCGGCGGAACCAGACGTTGAACACCGCCCCCAAGGCCGCCCGCCCCAGCCCCGCCCCAAGCGCCGTAAACCCGGTATAGCTGGCCGCGGTCAGGGTCAGCGCCGTCGGCACGATCACGATCATCTGGTCCCAGATCGGGACATCCGGCTGCACGAACTGGCTGAAGGCCGCAAGATATCCGGCGACCGATTTCGGGTTGATCGTCGCAATCGCAAAGGCACGCCAATAGACCGACGCGGCGGGGCGATCCTCCATCACCACAGGCTTGCCCGCCATGACCAGCCCGCGCACGCCCAGATAGATCAGAAACCCTGCCCCGATCATCTTGGCCACAAAGAACCCCGTGTCCGAGGCCGTCAGCAGCGCCGTCACGCCAATCGCTGACAGCGCCAGAAACAGCGAGGCCTGCGTCAGGATCGCCAGCACCCCGACCATCGCCCGCGCAAAGCCCAGGTTCATCCCGTTGCTGATACAGTTCACCGCGTTCGGCCCCGGCGTGGTGACAAACACCACCCAGAACAGGGCAAACACGAGCCAAGCGTCAAAGCTCATGACATTTCCTTTGATCGACGGGCAGGATCACCGGCCTAGGCGTTTGCGAAAACGGATTTCAGAATCGCGGCGAGTTCGTCGGCGTCGGTCTGGTCAAACGCGGCGGGCTGGTTGCTGTCGATATCAAAGACACCCAGCAGCTCTCCGGAGCCGTTCCAGACGGGCAGGACCAGTTCAGACCGCGTGGAGGACGCGCAGGCGATGTGGCCCGGAAAGGCATCCACATCCGCAACCAGCTGCGTTTCGCCGGTGCGCGCGGCAGCACCGCAAACGCCACGCGCGAAGGGGATCACNAGACAGCCATGCCCGCCCTGATAGGGCCCGATCTTAAGCAGCTCTGGCGCGGTCACACGGTAGAACCCCGTCCANTCAAAGCGGTCGTCGGCNTGGTGCACCTCGCAGGNGACGGTGGCCATCAGCGCNACGCTGTCGGTTTCGCCGTCGGTCAAGGCGTGGAGGGTTTTGGAGAGGGTAGGATAGTCAACGCGCATAAAATTGCCTTTTGTTACTGTCGGACCGGGGGGCTGTCTGCCCCCCGACCCCCGAGGATTTCCTCCATTTGGAAAATCAGGGGCGTTCGATTGCAATCGCGGTGCCTTCACCGCCGCCAATGCAGATCGCCGCGATACCCCGTTTCAGCCCGCGCTTTTCCAGTGCGTTCAGCAGGGTCACGATAATACGTGCGCCAGAAGCCCCGATGGGGTGGCCAAGCGCACAGGCACCGCCGTTCACGTTCACGATGTCATGGGACAGCCCCATTTCATGCATGAAGGCCAGTGGCACGACGGCAAAGGCCTCGTTCACTTCCCACAGATCAACGTCGTCTTTCTGCCAGCCCAACCGGTCCAGCAGTTTCTGCGCCGCCGGTACGGGCGCGGTGGTGAAAAGCCCCGGTGCCTGCGCGTGACTGGCGTGGCCGAGGATATGCGCGCGGACATTCAACCCTTGGGATTTGGCTGCTGTTTCAGATGCCAGCACCAATGCCGCCGCCCCGTCCGAGATGGAAGACGCATTCGCCGCCGTGACTGTGCCGCCCTCGCGGAAGGCGGGTTTGAGTTCGGGGATCTTCTCGGGCCGTGCGTTGCCGGGCTGTTCATCCGCCGAGATGGTGACCGACCCTTTACGCGATTTCAGATCAACCGCTGCGATCTCGCCATCGAACGCGCCGCTGCTTTGCGCGTCGAGCGCGCGGGACAGGGAGGCCAGCGCATAGTCATCCTGCACGGCGCGGGTGAATTGAAATGTCTCGGCGCAGTCTTCGGCAAAGGTGCCCATCAGGCGGCCCTTGTCATAGGCGTCTTCCAACCCGTCGAGGAACATGTGATCGATCACCTGACCGTGCCCCAACCGCGCGCCGCCCCGCATTTTCGGCAGCACATAGGGCGCGTTTGTCATGCTCTCCATCCCGCCGGCGATCATGGTATCGGTCTGACCCAAGGCGATCTGGTCGAAGGCGATCATCGCCGCCTTCATCCCCGAGCCGCACATCTTGTTCAGCGTTGTCGCCGGCACCTCTTCGCCCAGACCTGCTTTGAAGCCGGCCTGACGCGCGGGAGCCTGGCCCTGCCCTGCGGGCAACACACAGCCCATCAGCACCTCGTCCACGGTATCGGTGCCGGCACCGTCCAGCGCCGCCTTGATCGCATGCCCCCCCAGATCGGCCGCGGTCAGATCGGCAAAAGCCCCCTGAAACCCGCCCATCGGCGTCCGCGCAGCCCCTGCTATCACGACTTTTTCCATTTCGTCCCCTCCCCGGGAAATGATCATCTTTTGGTAAGGTATCGGCGCTATGTCTTCTGGCGTCCGGGACACCTTGGAGATGACCATATGAAACTCTCAACCAGAACAGAAGGGCAGCTGCACATCATATCCGTGATGGAAGACCGTATTGATGCCGCCGTTGCCCGCGCCTTTAAAGAAGCCATGCGGGATATGATCGAAGATGGGCCACCTGTGGTTATTCTGGATCTGGGGCAGGTGAACTTTATTGATTCCAGCGGGCTTGGCGCGGTGGTGGCGACGTTGAAACTTCTGTTGCCGGACCGCAGCCTGACGCTGGCGGGGCTGACGCCCTCGGTTGATCGGGTGTTCCGATTGACGCGGATGGACAGCGTTTTTCCCCTTTTCCCCNCATTGGACGCCGCATTGGCCGCGCAGGTGCCCGCATGAGCGCCCCGAACCGGAACGAAGGCACAGTCGGTCAGCCGGATACCCCCTATGGGTTCGAGGTGACGTTGGAAGCCTCTGCCGATGCGGTACGCGCGGCCCTTGGACATATCCGCGATGAGCTAGCCGATCGGGGGCTATCGCAAGAAAACCTCGAGATTGTAGAACTGGTGCTGGCCGAGACGTTGAATAACGTGGTCGAGCACGCCTATGCCGGATTGCCCCAAGCGGGGTTAATCGGGGTGCGCGGGGCCTATGCGCCTGATGACTTGCGGTTTCGCATCACCGATCTGGGCAAACCGATGCCGGGNTTCACCCTACCCCCGGGTGAAGCATTCGATGTGCTGAAACTTGCTGACGAACTGCCCGAAGGNGGATTCGGCTGGAGCCTGATCCGGTTGCTGAGCTGCGAGCTGGAATATTCGCGCACCGGTGATATGAACCTGCTGGCGCTGCGCATTCCGCTTGCCGCGGGATAAGCTGGGTACGGGGGGCCGCCACTAGGGGGGCCTTTGCGGCCGAGGGTTAAGTGTTGGTCACCTTTGGGGCAACTTGAAGCAACGCTTCGCAATAGCGCCTCAAAGGTTTCATAATTCCGCCCAGCTTTGCGGGCAACGTCGGTTCTGTAGCTGCATATGGCTTCCCTCGGCGTTGCGTTTTAATAGCCCCCACCCAGTACGCAACGCCGAGGCACATTTACTGTGCCCAATCCCCCTTCAAGTGCCCAGTTCCCCTTTAAGTGCCCAACTGCCCTTTAATGATTGCCCGCCCGTCCTGCACCGCGCTACGTTCAGCCCGATGAGAGCAATCAAGGGCGAATAACCATGCGCGACTTTCACCTTCCCGGACGATCCCCCGTTCTGGCGAGCAATGGCATGNGTGCCACGTCCCATCCTTTGGCCGCAAAGACCGCTGTCGATATTCTTGAGCGGGGCGGCAACGCGATGGATGCCGCGATTGCCGGTGCCGTGCTGCTGGGGATTTGCGAGCCGCAGATGACCGGGATCGGCGGGGATTGCTTTGTGCTGTATTCGCCAGCGGGCAGCGACGAGGTGCACGCGCTGAACGGATCGGGCCGCGCCCCTGCTGCGTTGGATGCCGCCCATTTGCGCGACGCTGGTGAAAAGACGGTACCGCTGCGCAGCGCCCATGCCGTGACCATTCCCGGCGCGATCGACGCGTTTTGCCACCTGTCCGACACCATCGGCACCATGGGTCTGGACACAATTCTTGCCCCAGCGATCCGCTATGCCGAAGAAGGCGTGCCCGTGGCGGCACGTGTCGCCTTTGATTGGGGCAATGATGCGGGCACCTTGCAGGGGGCCGCACGCGATTTCTATCTGACCGGCGGCAAGGCCCCAAAGACCGGCGACATCTTCCGCGCCCCCGGTCAGGCCGAAGTCCTGCGTCGGATCGCCAAGGACGGGCGCGATGCCTTCTATACCGGTGAGGTGGCCGAAGATATCGTCGCCTCTCTCAATGCGATGGGGGGCAAGCACACGGCAGAGGATTTCGCCGCCACCGCTTGCACCCCGGGTGAGCCCCTTGCCTCCACTTATCAGGGCGTTGAGGTGCTGGAACATGCGCCGAACGGTCAGGGGGCGACTGCACTGTTGATGATGAACATGCTGTCGCATTTCGACATTGCATCCATGGATCCTTGGGGCGCGGAGCGTGTGCATATCGAGGCGGAAACCGCCAAGCTGGCGTATGATGCGCGCAATCGTTTTCTGGCGGACCCGGACCATACCGCACGTCTGGCACATATGCTTGCGCCCGAAACCGCGCAGGAGCTGGCGGCGTTGATCGACCCGAAGAGAGCCATGCCCGACCCCGTCGCCCTGTCAGAGGCGGTGCATAAGGATACGATCTATATCACCGTGGTGGACAAGGATGGGATGTCCGTGTCGTTGATCTATTCGATCTTCCACGGTTTCGGGTCCGGCATCGCGTCGGATAAATTCGGTATCCTGCTGCAAAACCGCGGTGCTGGTTTCACCCTTGACCAAGGGCACGCGAACGAGCTGAAGGGCGGCAAGCGGCCGATGCATACGATCATTCCGGGGATGATCAAACGCGACGGTAAGGTGATCATGCCGTTTGGCGTGATGGGCGGGGCCTACCAGCCCAATGGCCACGCGCGGTTTGTCTCTAACCTGACGGATTTCGGGCTAGACTCTCAGGCCGCCATCGACGCCCCCCGCGCGTTTTCCGACAATGGCATCCTCAAGGTCGAACGCGGCTATAGCGATGCGGTCCGTGCCGAGCTGGCCGAGATGGGGCATAAGGTCGAAATTCCGGCCACAGCCATCGGCGGCGCGCAGGCGATCCAGCTGCATGACACCGGTTTGCTGGAGGGGGCGAGCGACGCACGCAAGGATGGGTGTGCCCTGGGCTATTGAAAAAGGGTGGCAGGGCGCGGGTCACCCACGCTTTGCCTCAGTTCAGTTGGAAGTGCAGCGGATAGGCCCCATCGGTGAACGGGCCGAAGAGGTCGGGGATATCGGGATGGTCCACAGGTTCGCCCGAATAATCGGCCACGAGGTTCTGCTCGGACACATAGGCCACGTAATAGCTTTGTTCGTTTTCGGCCAGCAGGTGATAATAGGGCTGGTCTTTCTCGGGGCGGCTGTCTTCCGGAATAGCCTCGTACCATTCTTCGGTATTGGCAAATTCGGGGTCCACGTCAAAAATCACCCCTCGGAAGGGATGTTTTTTGTGCCGGACGATCTGGCCCAAGTGGTATTTCGCGCGCGTTCTTATCATAACATCGGTGCACCTACCGTTCGTTCGTAGTCCCTTCAAGGGGCTTTTGTCCAATCCTGCTACGCGTAACCAAGGAAACACTTTGTGAACTTAGCCCTGACAGTGCTTGAAATTGTGGCCCCTGTGTTCTTGCTCGCGGGGATCGGCTTTGCCTGGGTGAAGCTGGGGTTCGAATATCGCATCCAGTTTGTGACCCAGCTGGCGATGACCCTATCGGTGCCCTGTCTGATTTTCGTGTCGCTGATGACAACGCAGATCGACCCCGCCGCGCTGAGCGCTTTGTCACTGGCGACAGTGGCGGCCTATGGCGGGGTAACGCTGCTGGCCGCTGTGATCGTGCGCGTGTTCGGGTTGAACCGGCGGACCTATCTGGCCCCGATGATCTTCGGGAATACCGGCAATCTGGGCCTGCCGCTCGCGCTTTTTGCCTTTGGCGACACGGGGTTGGGTTATGCCGTTGTGGTCTTTGCCATTATGGCCATATGGTCGTTCACCTTTGGCATCTGGCTGGTCGCGGGCTCTGGCTCGTTCGGGAAAGTCATCCGTGAACCGCTGGTCTGGGGCACGGCATTGGGCGCATTGTTTCTGGTGCAAGGCTGGGAAACGCCGGTGTTTCTGACCAATACGCTGTCTCTGCTCGGTCAGATGGCGATCCCGATTATGCTGATCACATTGGGCGTTGCCGTGGCTCGGCTGTCCCCCGGCGGGATCGGGCGCGCGGTGGTGTTGTCGCTGATCAAGCTTGCGATCTGCATCGGCATCGCCGCCTTGGCGGGCTGGTTCTTTGACCTTGATAAAATCGCGTTTGGCGTGCTGGTCTTGCAGGTCGCCACACCGGTGGCGGTGACATCCTACCTGCTGGCAGAGAAATACGGTGCGGATGCGCAGTCTGTCGCGGGGCTGGTTGTCGTCTCTACCGTGCTATCGGTTGCCGCTTTACCGCTTATGCTGGGGTTTCTGCTGTAATTTCTGGTGGGCGTCGGCAGGGCAATCTGATAAACTAAATGTAATAAAAACACGATAAAAGCGAGAGGACGATGAGCAGAACCTTTTGCGCCCTGATAATTGCTGTGCTTTTGGCATCATGTAGTGGCGGTCCGACCAGTGCCCCACGAGACCTTGATAACGCATGTGCGATTCTCAAAGAGCGCCCAGAATATTACCGCGCATTCCGTGCAGCTGAACGCCGTTGGGGCGTGCCTGTCCATGTGCAGATGGCCACGATCCATCAGGAAAGCAAATTCATCGCGGACGCCCGTACGCCGTTCCGCTATGTTATCGGTGTGATCCCCATGGGCCGCCAGTCCAGCGCCTTTGGCTACAGCCAAGCGCTTGATGCGACATGGGATGAATATCTGGCCGAAGCTGGCGGTTTCCGCGCCAAGCGCGACCGGATCAACGACGCGTCGGATTTCATGGGGTGGTACATGAACAAGAGCCGCGACAAGAATGGCATTCCCCTGCATGACGCGGAAAACCAGTATCTGGCCTATCATGAAGGCAACACAGGCTATGCGCGCCAAAGCTATAATTCGAAACCTTGGCTGGTCGCCGTGGCCCGCAAGGTGCGNGCGCGCTCCGATATGTANCAGCAGCAGATTGCAGGGTGTCGCCTGTCACGTTGGTAAGCTGACCAACACCGGATAAAGAAAAGGGCCNCGAACGTATGTTCGGGGCCCTTTTTCCTTAGCGGTTCACCTGACCGGGGCTGCCNACGTCAAACAGNTTGTTGGGCAGGCTGCCGCCCTTCTGCAGGTCGCCCAGAACCACGGTGGTCTTGGTGCCGTTGCCGTCGTTGATGATCCACTGGCGCAGCTCGANNGGGTTGCCGGTGAACTTCAGCTCGATATTGCCATATTCAGGATGCGCGGGGTCTTGGGCGCGCACNGTGGTCGCGGTGCCGTCATAGTTATGCCCCGTCACCATCTTGGCCTGACCAAGGTTCACATTCGCGGCCAGAATGATCGACAGCGGCGTTTTGGACAGCGGGTATGTCTCTGCCGGTTGGTTGGATTTCTTGTCGTAGATCACAACCGTATTGCTGCCCGCNACGACAATCCCCGAATCCGGTGCGTTGTATTCAAAGCGCACTTTGCCCGGACGTTTGATGTAGATCGTGCCGGTGCTGATCGAGCCGTCGTCGTTGATCTGGGTGAATTCGCCCTTGGCGGTTTTCANATCGTTAAGATAGCCGGAAATCGCGTTCAGCGGCAGTTTGTCGGCGGCGGCGGGCATCACAGCTGCCAACCCCAGACCAATGGCCAGAACGGTGGTGGTAACAAAACGCATCATAGTCTTCCTATTCTTATTCCAGTGCCTTGCCTTCGACATAGGGCTTCGCGTCATGATATACGATATCACGCAGCAGGATATCGCCTAACACGCCCGAAATGCAAAAGGGGCTGGCCTGTTCCCAAGCCAACCCCCGGCNNCGCAATGACGTTCCGATTATTTTTGCGCGCTACCCCTGCTCTGGTATCAGGATCTCGCGCTTGCCCACGTGGTTGGCNGGCGAAACAAGGCCNGCGTCCTCCATCTGTTCNACCAGACGCGCGGCTTTGTTATAGCCGATGCCCAGNTTCCGCTGGATGTAGGATGTCGAACATTTGCGGTCTTTTGCAACGATCGCCACAGCCGTGTCATATTGCGCGTCTTCGCTGTCGGTATTGCCGCCCAGACCCAGAACCGCGTCGATGTTCCCTTCTTGGTCATCGGATGGCCCTTCGACCACACCCGACACATAATCAGGTTCACCATANGCCTTGAGGTGGTTCACGATCTCTTCGACCTCTTCGTCGCTGACAAAGGGACCGTGGCAGCGCACGATCTTGGANCCGCCCGCCATATAGAGCATGTCACCCATGCCAAGGAGCTGCTCGGCNCCCATCTCGCCCAGGATCGTNCGGCTGTCGATNTTNGAGGTCACCTGGAAGGAAATCCGCGTCGGGAAGTTCGCCTTGATCGTGCCGGTGATGACATCGACCGAAGGACGCTGTGTCGCCATGATCAGGTGAATACCCGAGGCCCGCGCCATCTGNGCCAGACGCTGGATGCAGGCTTCGATCTCTTTGCCCGCGACCATCATCAGATCGGCCATCTCGTCCACGATCACGACGATATAGGGCAGCGCTTCGGGCTTGAATTCATCCGTCTCGAAGATNGGCTCGCCCGTATCCTCGTCAAAGCCGGTCTGGACGGTNCGGCTGAACATCTCTCCCTTGGCCAGGGCCTCGCGGACACGACCGTTATAGCCTTCGATGTTGCGCACGCCCATCTTGGACATCTTGCGATAGCGCTCTTCCATCTCGCCNACGGTCCACTTCAGCGCGACAACGGCCTTTTTCGGGTCGGTCACAACGGGGGACAGCAGATGCGGGATGCCGTCATAGACCGACAGTTCCAGCATCTTGGGGTCNATCATGATCATCCGGCATTCTTCCGGCGTCAGCTTGTACAGCAGCGACAGGATCATTGTGTTGATCGCAACGGATTTACCCGAACCNGTGGTCCCCGCGATCAGCAGGTGAGGCATCTTGGCAAGGTTCGCGACCACAGGNTCACCGCCAATGTCTTTGCCCAAGGCCAGCGGCAGNCGCATGGTGCTGTCGCCGAAATCACGCGCNGCGAGGATTTCNCGCAGCACGACTTTCTCGCGGTTCTCGTTNGGTAGTTCGATNCCNATCACGCTGCGCCCCGGCACNGTGGACACACGCGCCGACAGTGCCGCCATNGAGCGCGCGATATCGTCCGCCAGACCGATCACACGGCTCGCCTTGAGGCCCGGTGCCGGTTCCAGCTCGTACATGGTGACAACGGGNCCCGGACGGACGGCGACGATTTCACCCTTTACGCCATANTCATCCAGCACGTTTTCCAGCATGCGCGCGTTCTCTTCCAGCGCGTCGTCGCTCAGGTGCAGGCGTTCNACATTATCCGGGCTTTCCAGCAGGTTCAGCGGCGGCAGTTCAAATCCGGGGTGCGTGTCNTCAAAGGTCAACGCAGGCTGTGCCTCGGCCTGAGCCTGTTTGCTGGGCTGCACCGGCTTGCGCATCTGCGGCTGCACCACCTTGCGCGGCTGAGCCACGGGGATCTGCATGGCCGGTTCCCGCTCTGCCTCTTGCAGTGGCAGGNGGCTGTCGGTCATNGGTTCATCATCCAGAACCGCCATATCNGCNTCNTGATCCGGTTCGGAGGGGGTNAGCTCNAGCACGGGGCGCTCCGCNACCAAAGGTGCACGGCTTGCGGTTAAAGGCGGCTCCGCCCGAGTAGGGGAGGGGGCCGGCGCACCGGTCAATGGCGGCTCTTCGCGGCGGGCACCACGGGCGGTGGTATCCAGCAGNAGCGGNTCAGGGCCACGNCCGCGACCACGGGTCAAGGGGGCGGTGGTNGCNGTATGCACAGCCCCGCCGGTGCGCACGCGGCTTTTGATCACATCGGCGATNTTGGATTTGATNCGGTCGCTGCTGGGGGCTTCGTCCAGCTCGGGTTCAGCCCATGTCTCGACCAATTCAGGTTCGGGCAGCGGGTCGGCGCGTTTGACCAGCGTCGGCATTTTCGACAGGAGGCCGGTTTTNGGCGCAGNTGCAGGCGCGTCGCTATAGGCCANTTCGTCGTCATAGTATCCTTGGCTNGCCGCGAATTGCGCGTTCTCCTCGGCCTCGATCCGGTTGCGTTCACGGCGTTCAAGCTGGCGGGCCTGAATGCCCTGCGCGGCGGCAACCGCCCCCGACGCCCCCCGCCCCAGAAGGGTCATCAAACCGGCATAAGCCATGATCAGCCCGACCAGCATGAAGCGGAACAGACGTTGCAGTTCAAGTCGGGTGAAGCCGACAACAAAGGCACCAAAGGCAAGGATCGCCACGCCCATCAACAGCGACATCAGCTTGATCGTAAAGGTCGACCCGATCGGCAGGACGGTCAGGATCACGCCCATGACCGTGTCGCCAAAAAGCCCGCCCAGACCAAAGCTATGGGTTTGCAGCCAAGCCGCATCCGGCGTCAGCGTTGCCCCGTAGATCGAACACAAGGCGACAGCAATCGGGGCAAAGATCAAACGGCCCACGGCGCGTTCCTCGCCGCGGTGCAGGGCAAAGCGTGCGCCCCAGGCCAGAAGGATTGCCGCGACAGACCACGCGCCCCAGCCCACGATCATGAACAAAGGCGCGGCCAGCGACGCGCCCATGCGCCCCAGCCAGTTCTGCACCGGCGCATCGGTGGACACCATAAAGTTGGGATCGTCAGGGGTGTAGCTGCCGATCATCATGGCGGCCATAAGGCCCAGGGCGATCAGCCCGAGGCCCAGCAGTTCCTTGCCGCGTTTTTCGATGGCTTCGGCCATGTTGGTGTCTAGCAAAGGGTCGCGCCCACGTGTCTGATATGCCATTGCTCTGATCCCTCGTCTTATTCTGGATAGAGACAGCGGCGGATCGCTTCGATCCCGCGCGTTGTCTCTTCTTTTGGGGCGACCATCGCCACCCGAATATATTGTTTCCCGGGGTTTTCGCCGTTCACGCTTTGCGCCAGATAGCCGCCCGGCAGCACCCGCACGCCGCTTTCACGCCAGAGTTTCAGCGCCGCAGCTTCGTCATCTTCCACCGGCAGCCACAAAAAGAACCCGGCCTCGGGGCTTTGGTACCCGGGGACGTTGCCGAGAATACGGTCAGCGACCTCGTACTTCTCGATGTAAAGCGCGCGGTTCTCGGCCACATGGGCTTCGTCGTCCCAGACCGCAGCCGACGCCGCTTGCAACGGTAACGGCAGCGGAGCACCGGCATAGTTCCGCAGCTGCTTGATCTCGCGCATGGTATTGGCACCCGACGCGACAAAGCCGGACCGCAGCCCGGGCAGGTTCGACCGTTTCGACAGCGAATGGAAAATCACCACACGATCCGGATCGGCCCCGACCTCTTGCGCGACTTGTAGCGCCCCGACGGGCGGCGTGTCGCGGTAGATCTCTGAATAGCATTCATCCGCGAAAATCTTGAAATCGTATTTTTCTGCCAGCGCGATCAGATCGGCCCAATACGCACGGGTGGCCACGGCCCCCTGCGGGTTGGCGGGCGAGCAGATATAGGCCGCAGTGGTCCGGTTCAGNACATCTTCGGGCAGGCTGGCAAAATCGGGCANATGCCCTGNTTCGCGCGTGGCAGGCACCATCACCGGATCAGCGGCACCGGAAATCGCGGCGATCATATAGACCTGATAGAACGGGTTCGGCATCAGAATGGCGGGCTTGCGGCCATTCTTCGTCTCGGGACAGGTGGCCATGACGGCGTTATACAGCCCTTCGCGGGTGCCGTTCAGCGGCATCACCTGCGTGTCNGCATCCACATCCACANCGTAGCGCCGCTTGATCCATCCGGCAATCGCGCCGCGNAACTGNGGCGTGCCGTCGTTGGCCGGGTAGCTGTTAAATCCGGCAGCATTTTCGGCAATCACATCGGTGACCCATGCCGGAAAAGCATGTTTCGGCTCGCCAATCGTCATGTGGATCGGCGTGCCACCGCCTTCATGCGCATCAAGCAATGCGCGCAGGCGCGGCCACGCGTGGGCCGGAAGGTTCGAAAACCGCTCGGGGTACATCATTTCACTGCCTCGGGTTCGGGATCATTCACGCCCCGTTTGTTCCAGAGTACCCAAGGGCTTGCCCCGCGTCCAGACATTGCAGGACGCAGGGCAAGGTTTGTGTCATTTAGGCCAATGCNTCTTCGGCGGCTGCNGCAATGCGCAGCAGGTGCTCTTCGCCAAAGGGCTGGCCCATCAGCATGATCCCGCAGGATNGGGTGCCCGTGGGCAGGGTCACCGCCGCCAGCCCCATAAGATTCCCGATACGCGTGTTGCGCANGGTCATNAGGTTGGCCGANACGTAATAGTCATGCTCGGNTTCCAGCCGGTCCAGCTTGGGGGGTANCAGCGGTGCGGTGGGGATCAGCACCGCNTCATAGCCCGCCACAGCTTTCACATAGGCCGCGCGGATCTGGTCAATCTTGGCNCAGGCNGCCACATAATCNGGGCCGGAGTGGGATTTACCCAGACGGAACCTTTCAAGGATTTCGCCGTACATCGCATCCGGGTTCGCCTCGATCACGTCGCGCCACAGNCCGTAGGCTTCGGCGGTGTAAAGGCACCCGCTCAGCGGCATCGCCTCTTTGATAGGGTCGAAATCGATGTCCTCGATCACCGCCCCCGCTTCCTTNAGCCGCGCGACGGCATCGTCGAAAGCCGCCGCGGGGGCGTCTTCAATATCGTCGAACGCCACNGTNCGCAGGATCGCAAAGCGACGCCCTTCGATGTCGGTGCTGCCCATGTCCATCGGCTTGGACCCTTCGGTGAGCGCCAGCAACAGGCTNGCATCCTCGACCGAGCGGCAAAGCGGGCCNACCGTGTCGAACTTGGCNGCCAGCGGCACGGTCCCCTCAAGCGACACACGGCCCGAGGTGGTTTTCAGCCCCACAAGATCGTTCCACGCGGCAGGCACCCGCACCGATCCGCCGGTATCCGACCCGATCGCCGCCGCCGCCAGACCGAAAGCGACAGANGCCGCAGCCCCGGACGACGACCCGCCCGACACGGCAGCTTCATCGTTCACGCAAGGGGGNGTGGCGGTGCTGGGGTTATACCCGAGCCCCGAAAACGCCAGCTCGCTCATATGGGTCTTGCCCAGACAGACCAACCCCATCGCNGTGGCNTTCGCCAACACGCGCGCGTCGCGGTCCGGCACNCGGTCTTTCAGCAGGGCGCTGCCCGCCTCTGTCGCGATNCCGGCGGTGTCGAACAGGTCTTTCCAGCTGATCGGNACCCCGTCCAGTGGCGACAAACGCTGCCCCGCNCGCGCGCGATCNCGCGCGGCACCGGCCTCGGCCAGGGCCCGTTCGGCGGTCACGCGGGCATAGATACGATCCCGCAGGGGGTGGGCGTCGATCGCGTCAAGATAGGTCTGACACAGCACAACAGGGTCGATCTGGCCGTCCCCGATGCCCCGTCCCAGATCTGCGGCTGTCATGGTTAACCACTCTTGCATGTTGCTTCCTCGAATAATGCTTTGGAAAAGGGACGGTAGCGACGCCAGCGCGCATGGACAATCCCTGCTGCACGCCCATATCTAAAGCTATGGATTTTGATACAGATATCGCAATCGTCGGTGGTGGGCTGAATGGCCCGACACTTGCCTTGGCTTTGGCGCAGATCGGGCTGCGGGTCACGTTGATCGACAGGCTGCCCGCTGCCACGCGGGAAGATGCGGCGTTTGACGGGCGATCCTATGCGCTGGCGTTGACCTCGACACGGATGCTCGGGGCGCTCGGGATTTGGGATAATGTGAAATCCCACGCGCAACCGATGCTTGAGATCAAAGTGACGGACGGGCGCGCGGGCGAAGGTCCCTCCCCTTTCTTCATGCATTTCGATCACGCAGAGATCGAAGAAGGGCCAATGGGCCATATGGTCGAGGACCGCCACCTGCGGCGCGCCTTGGCAGAAGCGGTGAGCGCTGAGGCCCGCATCGCGCGGCTGGACGGCGAAACGGTCATTGCGCAAGACGCTGCCCCGGCGGGCGTCACCCTGACACTGGAAGACGGCAAGACCCTGCGCACGCGTCTGGTTGTCGGCGCGGATGGTCGCGTCTCGGGCACCGCTACGCGGGCGGGGATCAAACGCATCGGCTGGGATTATGCGCAAACCGCGCTGGTCTGCGCCATCGCCCATGAAAAGCCNCATCACGGGGTCGCGCATCAGTTCTTTATGCCCCCCGGTCCGCTGGCGATCCTGCCGCTGACCGAAAACCGGTCCTCCATCGTCTGGAGCGAGACCGCCGCCAACGCAGCGCATATCCACGCGCTGCCGGANGAGGGATACCTCGANGTGCTTCGCCCTCGCTTTGGTGATTTTCTGGGNGAGATTTCCCTTGCCGGTGCGCGGTACACTTACCCGCTGAGCCTNTCGCTGGCGCATTCGATGGTGGCACCGCGTGTCGCGCTGCTGGGGGATGCCGCACATGGGGTGCACCCGATTGCCGGTCAGGGGTTGAACGCCGGCATGCGCGATGTCGCCGCGCTGGCAGAGGTGATCGCTGATGCGCAACGGCGCGGGCANGATGTCGGCAGCACCACGGTGCTNGAGCAATATCAGCTGTGGCGTCGCTTTGATAACACCGCGCTGGCATTGGCGACGGACAGCTTCAACCGGCTGTTTTCCAACGACAACCCGCTGCTGCGTCTNGCACGTGATGTGGGGATGGCGGCNATTAACGCCCTGCCCGATGCCCGTCGCGGTTTCATGCGCGAGGCGGCNGGNCTGACNGGCACCCTGCCCCGTCTGATGCAGGGTAAGGCGCTTTAGGGNGCTANCCTNCCCCCGNCGNGTCAGTCGATAANCCGCGCTTCGTCCACCAGCATCACGGGGATACCGTTGCGGATCGGATAGGCAAGACCGGCCGCGTCCGAGATCAGCTCTTGCTTGTCGGCGTCATAGGTCAGGCGCATCTGCGTGCGGGGGCAAATCAGCGCCTCTAGCATGCGGCGGTCGAATGGTATCTCTTCGGCGTTCAATTCATCATCTCCCCTTCTTGGCCACCCCGCAGGGTGTATTCGATCAACGTCAGCAACGTCTCGCGTCGGGTAGAGAGGGATGGTGCCTCGAGCAAGGCCTGTTTGTCTTCGCAGTCAAGATCCAGCATCATCGACAGTGAATTGATCAACAGTTCATCGTCGGCCTCTTGCAACGTATCCCAATCTGCCGACAGGTTTCGCGCGTCGAAGTAACGGCCAAGCGTGTTCAGGAAATTATCGCGGTCGAAACTGCTGTCCTGTTCATCCTTGCCAAGATCGCGTTCAAACCCGTCCCAGTTGACATCGCAACGGCGGTAGGGCGCGAAGCCTTCGACCTCTTTCACCACCCGAAAACGCGAGATCCCCGCGAGGGTGATCATATAGCGCCCGTCCTCAGTCTCGGANAACTGGGTGATCCGCCCGGCGCATCCGATGGTTTGCAGCCCCGGACCNTCGCGCCCCGGCACCACATTGGGCTGCACCATNCCNATCAANCGCCCCGGCGTTTTCAGACTGTCTTCGATCATCTGCAGATAGCGCGGTTCAAAGATATGCAGCGGCAACCGCGAGCGCGGCAGCAGCAATGCGCCCGACAACGGGAAGATCGCGATTGTGTCTGGCAGGTCCGATTGCTGTATCATGTAAGCTTACCTAGGGCGCGCACAGCCTTATGCAAATATCATAGAGCTAAGTTTACGACGACCATTCAGNGCAATCGGATCNTTGGGTTTCAACGCCTCGAAAATGGTGAACAATTGCGTCTTGGCGGCNCCGTCATTCCATTCACGATCCTTGCCGAAAAGCGTCAGCAGTTGATCCACAGCGGCNTGCGTGTCGCCATGCGCATAAAGCGCCTGCGCCAGATCGAANCGCGCCTGCATGTCATNAGGGTTGGCATCCACCGCCGCCTGAAGNTCTGCCACGGGGCCNGCATCGGCTGCCTGTCGTGCCAGTTGAAGCTGCGCATGCGCGGCCTCNAGCTCGGGCGCTTTNGAGATTTCGATGGGTGCGCCGTTCAGATGCGCTTCGGCCTGATCAAGCTGATCCAACGCGATATAGGCACGCACCATCCCGCCATAAGCACCNGCGTGGTTCGGGTCTTCGCCCAGGATCGCGGCAAAAGTGTCCAGCGCGTCCTGCGCCGCCCCTTCGGCNAGCATGTCATCCGCGGCGGCCACGGCCTCTGACAGCTCTTCACCGGGGGCTTCGCCGCCGCCCGCTTTGATCACGCGGTCGATGAACGCCTTGATCTCGGACTGTGGCAGGGCCCCCTGAAACCCGTCAACCGGCTGGCCCTTGAAGAAAGCATAAACNGTCGGGATCGACTGGATCTGCAACTGGCCTGCGATCTGNTGGGCCTCGTCAACGTTGATCTTGACCATCTTGACCGCGCCTTTGGCCGCGCGCACCGCGTCTTCNAGCATCGGGCCAAGGGTNTTACACGGGCCGCACCACGGGGCCCAGAAATCGACAATCACCGGCACCGTTTGCGATGCCTCGACAACATCGGCCATGAAGGTCGCTTCGCTCGTGTCTTTGATCAGATCGGCATCACCGGCACCGGCGGGGGAAAGGTTCAAATCCATCATATCAAAATCCTCGCTTGGGGTTGCCCTTTATATGAGGGCGCGTCTGTCTATTTCAAAGGTCGAATGTCGCAAAGACCGGCGCGTGGTCGCTGGGCTTTTCCCAACCACGGGCGTCGCGCAACACGCGGCTGGAATGTGCCGCGCCCGAGATATCGGGCGTTGCCCAGACGTGATCCAACCGGCGGCCCTTGTCTGCCGCATCCCAATCCTTGGCGCGGTAGGACCACCAGCTGTACAGGTTGCCTTGCGGGATATCCTGCCGCGTTACGTCAACAAAACCACCGGCGTCCTGCGTCTCGGCNAGCTTTTCGACCTCTATCGGTGTGTGGCTTACCACCTTGAGCAGCTTCTTGTGATCCCAGACGTCATCCTCGCGCGGTGCGATGTTCAGGTCGCCTACCAGAATGGATTTCTCGGGTTTGTCGCCGTGGAACCAGTCGCGCATGTCCGCCAGATAATCGAGCTTCTGGCCAAACTTCTCGTTCACCTCGCGGTCGGGCACGTCGCCGCCAGCGGGCACATAGAAGTTATGCACCGTCACCCCGTTTTCGAGCTTTGCCGCAACATGGCGCGCGTGGCCCAGCGTCGCAAAGTCCTGATCACCGGCATCCACCAAGGGCAGACGCGACAGGATTGCCACACCATTGTATCCTTTTTGTCCTCGCGCCACCATGTGGGTGTAGCCCGCTTCGATGAAGGCCGCGGTGGGGATTTTGTCGACCGGGCTTTTGCATTCCTGCAAACACAGCACGTCTGGCCCATGTTCAGCCAGCAGCTTGAGCACAATCGGTTCGCGCAACCGGACAGAGTTGATATTCCATGTGGCCAGCGTGAAAGGCATGAGGCAGCTCCCTTGGGTCAGATCGCGCGCACCCTACCGCGAAATGCTCAGCGTCCACCATGCCGAATTCCCGGGACTTCCGGGCTGCGGACAAAAAAAGACCGGGCACAAGGGCCCGGCCTAGTCCAACAGGGAGGTATGTATCATTTCCCGGATACAAACTTCGGGTTCAAACCGATCGACGGGTCATGAAAACCCCGTCTCTCGCAGGAATAACCAGTGGGGCCCGCTTGGGTTCCAAAATTATGAAATAATTCTGTATCCACCTGATTCAGTTAGCAAAATTCTTGCGTTCGAGGGATCAGGCTCGATCTTCTGGCGCAGGCGGTAAATGTGGGTTTCCAACGTGTGCGTCGTGACACCGGCATTATAGCCCCAGACCTCGTGCAAAAGCGTGTCACGCGGGACGACGCCCGCGGCAGCACGGTAGAGGAACTTGAGGATATTCGTCTCTTTTTCGGTCAGCCTGATTTTCTTGTCGTCTTCGGTGATCAGCAACTTGGCCGACGGCTTGAACGTATAGGGCCCAAGCTGGAAAATCGCCTCTTCGGATTGTTCGTGCTGGCGCAGCTGTGCCCGGATGCGCGCCAAGAGAACGGG
>NZ_NHBI01000025.1:0-96628 GCF_002167505.1 Sulfitobacter sp. TMED3
GTCCGCCGCTCACCCGAAGGTGCGCTCGACTTGCATGTGTTAGGCCTGCCGCCAGCGTTCGTTCTGAGCCAGGATCAAACTCTCAAGTTGAAACGCATTACTGCGTATCCTTGACGTCGAACCTCTGCACATCAAACCTGCATCACTTACTGAATGATACAGGCGTTTTCTCCGTTTGAAGTGCTTAAAGTTACCAAAGCAACCGAAAGCCGTCCAAACAGTGAAGCTGACACTCTATCATCGGCCGAAGCCTAAGAGCGCGATATACAGACGTTGATCCATCGAATGAACCAAACCGCCCACATATCTCTTCAGATATCTATCAATTTCAAAGAGCGTCGAGACAAAAGAAACCAAGATGCGCCGTAAACTTTCAGCGCGCCCCGCCTCAATTACCCCAGAATTTTCCCGCTACATAAGACCCGAACCGTAACCCGTCGTCCCCGTCTAGCGCCCCGTGTCTGCGTGTCTGCGTGTCTGCGTCTCCGGTAAGGGGCGTTCTAGAGTTTGTTCCAAATACCCGCAACCCCTTTTTTCAGATTATGACAGTTTTTCGCTACTTTCCGAATTTTCCTATAAAAACAACGGTTTGATTTTTGAAAATTCCGCGGGGCCCGTGTTTTGCGCAGCTTTATTTCGCACGCTAACACGTCATTGCCCCGCATCACTTACGCCCGCGCGGGTTATCCACAGACTCGCAGCGATAATGTGGATTGTTTCACCTCCCCCGGTCCGAATCCGGCACAATCCCCGGCCCGCGCCGCCGCCCGGATTCGGAATCAGCGCCGTTTGGGGAGTCGGAGCAGCAGCAAAGCCAGAATCGCCGCCATATAGAGGAGAGGTTCGATCTGGAAACCTTTGACCAGCCAGATGAAGTGCACCCCAGCCAGAATTGCAGCCAGATAGGTTAACCGGTGCAGCTTGCGCCACGTGGCCCCCAGCTTGCGGATCGAGAAGTTGTTCGATGTGGCCGCCAAGGGGACAAGGCAGGCAAAACCCGCCATGCCGATCGTGATATACGGGCGCTTCAGAATGTCGGCCCAGATCTGCGACAGGATCCCGACATCCAGCACCAGCCATACCAACAGGTGCAGCGAGACATATATAAAGGCGAGCAATCCCAGGGCGCGGCGAAACTTGATCAAGTTCAGCCGAAGGTAGCGCCGCGCGGGCGTGATCGCCAACCCGGCGATCAACAGTTGCAAGGCCAGCAACCCCAGCTCTTTTTCCAACGCCTTGATCGGCTCCGCCCCCAGCCCGCCGGTCTGCGCCTGAAACAGCAACCACGGGATTGGCAAAAGCCCCACTATATATACGACCCATGTGGGAACACGTCGCGCGATGGTATTCAGGCGGTCGATCATACCGCCCTGCTCACTTCTATAGAGGACACGGGTTTAGATATCCTTGCTCAGGTCCATACCGGCATAGAGCTCTGCGACCTCGGCCTCGTACCCGTTGAACATCAGCGTGGGAATCCGCTTGGAGAAAAGACCGCCACCGATGACCCTTTCGCTGGCCTGCGACCAACGGGGGTGATCGACCTCGGGGTTCACATTACTATAGAAGCCGTATTCCCCTGCATTCGCCTTGTTCCAACTGGTCGGGGGCTGAGTATCCGTGAGGGTGATCCGCACCACGGATTTGATCGACTTGTAGCCATATTTCCACGGCACGACCAACCGCAGCGGTGCGCCGTTCTGTTTCGGGATGTCCTTGCCATAGATGCCGGTGGCCATAATCGTCAGCGGGTGCATCGCTTCGTCCAGACGCAACCCTTCGACGTAGGGCCAGTCGAGCACGTTATAGGCGACGCCGGGCATTTCATCAGGACGCAGCGCAGTCTCGAAGGAGACGTATTTCGCGCCGGACTGCACACCGGCCATATTCAGCAGGTCCGCCAGTTCGAACCCGTTCCACGGGACCACCATTGACCACGCCTCGACACAGCGAAAACGATAGATACGCTCTTCGATCGTCATCTGTTGCATGATGTCGTCGAACCCATAGGCACCGGGCTTGTCGACCAGACCGTCAATCTGCACCGTCCAGGGTTCAATCGTCAGACGGTCCGCGTATCTGGCGGGGTCGTCCTTGCCGGTGCCGAATTCATAGTAGTTATTGTAGCTGGTGATATCTTCATAACTGTTCGGCTCTAACCCCTCGGGCGCGGCAGAGGTGCGCCCCGCGATACCGGCCAACCCGATCCCCGCCAAAGCGCCCCCCATGATCTGACGTCGGTTCATAAATGCAGCATGCGGGGTGACGTCTTTATCCGTGAGTGTGTTGATCCAGCGATAGGCCATAACAGGCGCTCCTTACCAAAATACATGGGTAGCCTACTGCGGGTTGTCGCGCCCACCAAATGCAATCCGCTACATTTCAGCAGACACACCGGAATGTCAGGGCAACACATGCGAACAGGGCCGAGGTTTCCCCCGGCCCTGCCCGATCACATCACCACACTATATACTATGTACCTAGTGGACGGTCGCTTCGTCCGGTTTGGCGCGGTTGCTGGCGGCCACGCGGTCGCCAATGATCAGCCCTTCGGCACCAGCGTGCACGGGGATAAGATCCCCATCCAGCACGTCACCGGCCAAGATCATCTCGGCCAGCGGGTCCTGTAATGCACGCTGGATCACCCGCTTCAGCGGCCGCGCCCCGAACACCGGATCATAGCCCTCGTCGGCGAGCCACTTGCGCGCGCCTTCGTCCAGCTCCAACCCGATCTTGCGACCGGCGAGACGCTTCAGCAGACGGTTCACCTGAATGTCGACGATCCCCGCCATGTCGGCACGTGCCAAGCGGTCAAAGATCACCGTTTCATCCAGTCGGTTCAGGAACTCGGGGCGGAAGTGAGCCCGCACCGCATCCATCACATCCCGTTTCGCCTGCGCCATGTCNCCCCCTTCGGGCAACTGGCTCAGCGCTTGCGCCCCAAGGTTGCTGGTCAGCACGATCAGCGTCTGCTTGAAGTCGACCTTACGGCCCTGACCATCCGTCAGCACACCATCATCCAAGACCTGCAGCAACACGTTGAACACGTCGGGGTGCGCCTTCTCGACCTCGTCGAACAGCACGACCTGATAGGGTCTGCGCCGCACNGCTTCGGTCAATACGCCACCTTCGTCATAGCCAACATACCCGGGAGGCGCGCCGATCAGACGGGCCACGGCATGTTTCTCCATGAACTCAGACATGTCGATCCGCACCATCGCGTTCTCGTCGTCGAACAGGAATTCGGCGACGGCCTTGGTCAGCTCGGTNTTACCGACACNAGTCGGCCCGAGGAACAGGAAGCTGCCCAAGGGGCGGGCCTCGTCGTTCAGGCCGGCACGCGCACGGCGCACCGCGTTCGACACAGCTTTGACGGCGAGGTTCTGACCAATGACACGGTTGTGCAACTGGTCNTCCATGCGCAGCAACTTGTCCCGCTCGCCTTCCAGCATACGNCCCGCGGGGATACCCGTCCAACGTTCGACGACGCTGGCGATCTGGTCCGGGCGCACNGCCTCTTCGACCATGACGTCGGCTTCGTTCTCTTCGGCCTCGCCCAGTTTGCGTTCAAGCTGCGGGATCACGCCATAGGAAAGCTCCCCCGCTTTGGCGAGGTTGCCTTCNCGCTTGGCGATCTCAAGNTCGGCGCGGGCACGGTCCAGCTGCTCTTTCAGCTCGCGCGCGCCCTCAAGGCGATCACGTTCGCCCTGCCACTGCGCNGTCATGGCATCGGCCTTTTCCTGCAGATCCCCCAGCTCTTTCTCCAACTTGTCCANGCGGTCCTTGCTGGCAGCGTCGTCCTCTTTCTTCAACGCCTCGGCTTCGATCTGAAGCTGCATGATCTGACGGTCCAGCGCATCCAGCTCTTCCGGTTTGCTGTCGACTTCCATCCGCAGACGGCTCGCGGCCTCGTCCACAAGGTCGATTGCCTTGTCGGGCAGGAAACGNTCCGTGATATAGCGATGCGACAGGGTCGCCGCCGCCACAAGGGCAGAGTCGCTGATCCGCACACCNTGGTGCAGCTCGTACTTCTCCTTAATGCCTCGCAGGATCGACACCGTATCCTCGACCGTAGGTTCGCTGACCATCACAGGCTGGAACCGACGGGCAAGTGCTGCGTCTTTTTCGACATACTTACGGTATTCGTCCAAGGTCGTCGCACCAACGCAGTGCAATTCACCCCGCGCCAAAGCCGGTTTNATGAGGTTGGCCGCGTCCATCGCGCCGTCCGCCTTACCGGCGCCCACCAGCGTGTGCATCTCGTCAATGAACAGGATNACCTCGCCCGCGGCTTCGGTGACCTCGGTCAGGACNGCTTTCAACCGTTCTTCAAACTCGCCACGATACTTNGCGCCAGCAATCAGCGCGCCCATGTCCAGCGCCAGCAAACGTTTGTTGCGCAGGGATTCGGGCACATCGCCATCCACGATCCGCAGGGCGAGCCCCTCGGCAATCGCGGTTTTACCCACGCCGGGCTCACCGATCAGCACCGGGTTGTTCTTGGTGCGGCGGCTCAACACCTGCATGGCGCGACGAATTTCCTCGTCCCGACCGATGATCGGGTCGATTTTGCCNTCGCGGGCACGTTCCGTCAGATCAAGGCTGTACTTCTTGAGCGCCTCATACCCGTCTTCCGCACTGGCCGTATCAGCCGTGCGCCCTTTCCGGATATCATTAATGGCGGCGTTCAACCCCTGTGCGGTGACCTTGCCCGCATCCAGCGCGGTTTTCGCACCGGATTTCACCATCGCAAGTGCCATCAGCACGCGTTCGACCGGCACAAAGCTGTCGCCCGCCTTTTTGGCCAGCGTCTCTGCTTCGGCCAGCACCTTTGCGGTGGCATTATCAAGGTATACCTGCGCGGCGTCGCCCGACACCTTGGGCAGCTTGCCCAAAGACAGCGTNAGGGTTTCAGTCACACGTGCAGGATCNCCACCGGCAGCAGCAATCAGATTGCTCGCCAGCCCTTGGTCGTCATCCAGCAGTGCTTTCAATAAATGCTCCGGCGTCAGCCGTTGGTGGCTTTCACGCGTCGCGATTGTTTGCGCAGCCTGAATAAAGCCGCGCGACCGTTCTGTGAACTTGCTCAAGTCCATGAGCTTCTCCTTTTCTTAAAGCGACCACAAAGAAGATGCCNGCTTTGCAGCACATCATGGCGTGATCCTCGGGATAGAATTTGGGGACAGAAGGAAGGGATTCAAGAGNGTCGCCTCACAAANGCGTCAACAAAAAACATACACCTTTTAAGATTATTTATCAGACTGGTGGAATTTCGCCACATTGCGAACACATTGGAATCCCACAAGAAAAATGCAGTTTCGCAATTTGCCGCTCATGGCAAGAAATAATTACAAAAATGTTAATTGACTGATTTTAGGCGAAAATTTATATTTATCCACATGACGGATGCNCCCCAGTGGAACCATTTAGTCACACATACGTTGTACTGGCAGATGAACGAAAACAAATCGAGCCGACTTTAACCAGTACAACAAATTCTTGAGGTACGAACATGCAGACGCGCCAGATTCAGATGAACGACGTTATCTACAACGCGGCAGAGCAATGCTTTGAAGCTTTGGTCACCNTCCACGATGGCGATCGGTCCCGCAAATATGCCTGCGCCATCAACGCGCCGATGACGATGTCCTTTGATCAAGCTGCCAAAGGCCTGACCAAACAAGCCNAGCGTCGCCATACGAGCCGCGGCGGCATGTATTCCGAGATCCGCGCCCAGAAGCCCGCACAACGCAGNGGCCGTCCTCGGTTCGANCCAAAAGCCTGGTTGCGCCATGTCGCCAACCTTCCCGGCCTTCGCGCCGCCTGATTTACAGTTTCGGCGGAACTGCCTGCGCGCCCGTCCCGGCGCGTGTCCCGCCCAATCCAGAGACAACTGCCTGCCTGCACGTCTCTGACACTCGCCCGGACAGCGATTGCGCTGCCCGGGCCTTTTTCTTTGCGTGCCCCCTGTTTTCATAGACATGTCAGGTNGAACACCGTAAGCCTCCGGCGTTTGCCAAATCTCATCACTTCGGAGCCCGCCCCATGTCAGATGACCGCCTGATCGTTGCCCTTGATGTCCCCCACGCTGTTGCCGGCCTTGAACTGACCCAAAAGCTGGGCGACGCGGTGAGCTTTTATAANATTGGTCTGGGCATGTTGACGGGCGGCGGCCTGGCNCTTGCGAACGAGCTGATCCAGGAACNCGGCAAACGCATTTTTCTGGACANGAAACTGTTCGATATCAGCGCGACAGTCGAAGCAGCGGTGCGCGGGCTTGCGCAGTTCGACCTCGATTTTCTGACCGTGCACGGTGACCCCCATGTTGTCCGCGCCGCGATGGAAGGGGCCGCNGGATCCCGCACCAAGATTTTGGCGGTGACCATCCTGACATCNCTGGACCGNAACGATCTGGACGCGGCGATGATCCAGTCGGGCGATATNCCCGATCTGGTCCAGACCCGCGCCGGNCGCGCGCTGGAGGCTGGTGCTGACGGCGTCATCGCTTCCCCGCAAGAGGCGGCCCTGATCCGTGCCCTACCCGAGGCCAACGGCAAGCTGATCGTCACCCCCGGCGTGCGACCAAGCGGGGCGGCCCTTGGCGACCAGAAACGCGTTGCAACACCGGGTCAGGCGATCTTGGANGGGGCGGATCACATCGTNGTTGGNCGCCCGATCTGGCAGGCCGAAGACCCCGCCGCCGCCGCCCGCGCGGTGCTGGCAGAGCTGCCCTGAACGCAGCCGAAATGCGCGAAACCCAACAAATAGCGCATTTTCGCCTATGTGATAAATCGGTAACAAACNTGAACTGGCTGCCAGCAACTGGAAGTTCCGTGTATGTTTTATGACATTCATATGGCAACCTTACTTTGGTGATACTCCCCGACGGGCTGGTTCTTCCTGAAGCCCGTCACCTCCCCCCGCTTCAGGCGGGGGTCTTTCTTTGCCCCACCTCGCATNCGNTTTTCNCCCTTCNANNCGNCGCNGCACGTATGTGCATGGCGAAGCCGCGCGTGATCGGGTAGACTTGCGTTAACCAGCCCTTAACCCTANCTGACCGCCATGCCCGCCCTCTGCCGAGACTGCCTGTCCGAAATCGCGCCCGCGCGCCGGTGCTCTGCCTGCGGCAGCCCGCGTATCTCGTCACACCCCGAATTATTCGACCTTTCCATCGCCCATATGGATTGCGATGCCTTCTACGCATCCGTGGAGAAACGCGACAATCCGGCGCTGAATGGCAAGCCCGTGATCATCGGGGGCGGACGNCGNGGGGTCGTGTCGACCGCCTGCTATATCGCGCGGATCAAAGGGGTCCGGTCNGCCATGCCGATGTTCCAGGCGCTGAAACTCTGCCCCGAAGCGATCATCATCAAGCCNCGCATGGATGCATATGTCGAAGCCTCCCGCGCGATCCGCGCCATGATGGAAGAGCTCACCCCCGCCCTGCAGCCGNTNTCNCTGGACGAGGCGTTTCTGGACATGACCGGCACNACCAAGCTNCACGGGGCNCCCCCTGCCGTGATGCTTGCGCGACTNGTGCGTCGNATGAAGGTCGAACTGGGGCTNACCGGATCAATCGGGCTGTCACACAACAAGTTTNTGGCCAAGGTCGCCTCTGACCTTGATAAGCCGCACGGGTTTTCAGTGATCGGAAAAGAGGAAACACAGAGGTTTCTGAACGACAAACCGGTGAGCATGATCTGGGGCGTGGGCGCGGCAACGCTTGGATCCCTGAACAAGGCCGGCATCCAGACCTTCGCGGACCTGCTGCGATGGGAAAGGACCGACCTGATCGCGCGTTTCGGCAGTATGGGCGATCGCCTGTGGCATCTGGCACGCGGCCAAGACAACCGCCGTGTTTCCGCGCACGAACCGATGAAGTCCATCAGCAACGAAACCACCTTTAACGAGGACACCTCCGACCCTGACCTGCTGGACGGGCATCTGTGGCGCATGGCGCAAAAGGTGGCGGACCGCGCCAAGGCCAAAGACCTTGCCGGCCGCGTTGTCGTGCTCAAGCTCAAACGGGCCGATTTCTCGCTGATCACGCGGCGGGTGTCGCTGTATGACCCGACGCAACTGGCCGACCGCATCTACCGCACAGCGCGCGGGCTGTTTGACCAGCTTGGTGAACCGGGGCCTTTCCGGCTGCTCGGGTGTGGCATTTCGGATCTTAGCGCCGCTGATGGGGCCGACATGGCGGGCGACCTGCTGGACCCGGATGCCGCCCGCCGGGGTCAGGCAGAGCGGGCAACAGATGCCATCCGCAACCGGTTCGGGGACAAGGCAATCGTCAAGGGGCGTGCGCTGCGCTAATCACTCCGCCGCGAGGGCGAGGCTTTCTGGACGGATCCGCGCAATCTCTGCCACAACGCCGCGAAGCGCTTTTTGCACATCCTCGAAATCGCCGTTGGGGCGCACCAGAGATTCGTTCATATACAGCGACCGGTCCAATTCGACCTGCACCGCATGCTGCCCCCGTGCCGGACGACCGTAAGCTTGGGTGATATAGGCCCCCGCAAACGGCGTGTTCCGTGTGACCGTGAACCCTGCCTTGACGAAAGCGGCCTCTATCTGATCCACAACATCGCTGCTGGCTGCCGCGCCGAACCGGTCACCCAAGACCACTTCAGGCCGTTTCAGCCCCATACGCGCGACGCCATCCATCGCCTCATGCGGCATCGAATGGCAATCCACCAAGATCGCCTGCCCGTGATCCGCACGCGCGTCGTTCAGCAGGCTTTGCAACATATCGTGGTACGGCACCCAATAGGTGGCGATTCGCGCACGGGCTTCATCAAGCGTTAATTTGCCCTGATAAATCGACCGCCCGTTCGCCACGACACGCGGAATAACCCCCAATCCGGAGGCAACCCGCGGGTTATGCGCCTGCCGCCGAACCCCTTCGATCAGGGCCGGGTCAAGCTCGTCTCGGGACCGGTTCAGATCAAGGAACGCACGGGGGGCCCCCGCCATCAGAAACGGGGCCCCGAAATGGGGGGCAGAATTAAACAAAAGGTCAACAAACGCGTCCTCTGACGAGCGTATGCTATGCCCGTCCAACACCGTAGACCGCAGGAAGGAAAAGCTGTAATTCCGCCCCGAATGAGGGGATGCAAACACCGCGCAGGAACGGGCTTGATCGGGGCGAACGACTTCGTAGGCGATGTGTGGCATTGTTGCACCTTTCAAGAATGATCATAGCGCATGTTTTTACAAAGCCAAAACCCCTTGATCATGCCTCCGACTCTATTTATAGACCCCGCTACCGGCGCGAATATCTCGCGCCCCGATTTGGTTTGGGGTGCAAGTTTCGTGCTACATAGGGGGTGATTAGCTCAGCGGTAGAGCACTTCGTTGACATCGAAGGGGTCACTGGTTCGATCCCAGTATCGCCCACCACCTAATTCATGGTTCAGCATTCGCTGAACTGCCCGCAACCCGGCGCTGGCCCGCGCCACGACACAGGAGAACGACCATGAAGGTTCGCAATTCGCTCCGCTCGCTCAAGAACCGGCACCGTGACTGCCGCGTTGTGCGTCGCAAAGGCCGCGTTTACGTAATCAACAAAACGCAGCGCCGTTTCAAAGCCCGTCAGGGTTAAGCTTCGCGCGCATCTGATGAAAGGCCGCTCCTTCGGGGGCGGCTTTTTTCGTTTGGGCCGCCGTCAATCGCGCCTCCCCCCCCTACCCCAGCCAATCTGTGCTGACCTCTTGCGATCCCCCCAATACCGCTTAGGTTCTCCTCAGACTTCATCAGACGAACTGAAAGGGATCTCATGACCGATCTGCCCGACTACACCCCGCCCGCCGTATGGGAGTGGGAACCCGGCAATGGCGGTAAATTCGCCAATATCAACCGCCCCATCGCAGGCCCCACCGCAGACAAAGAGCTGCCGGTCGGCAAACATCCCTATCAGCTTTACTCCCTCGCGACGCCCAATGGCGTCAAAGTCACCGTGCTTCTGGAAGAACTACTGGCCGCCGGGCACAAGGGTGCCGAGTATGACGCGTGGCTGATCAACATCGGCGAAGGGGATCAATTCGGATCCGGCTTTGTCGACATCAACCCGAACTCCAAAATTCCCGCGATGATGGACCGGTCCGGCGACGCGCCACAGCGCCTGTTTGAATCCGGATCGATCATGCTGCATCTGGCCGAGAAATTCGGCGCATTCATCCCCAAAGACCCAAGCCAGCGCACCGAATGTATGTCGTGGCTGTTCTGGCAAATGGGCAGCGCGCCCTATCTTGGCGGCGG
Source organism: Sulfitobacter sp. TMED3 (assembly GCF_002167505.1). Lineage (NCBI taxonomy): Bacteria > Pseudomonadati > Pseudomonadota > Alphaproteobacteria > Rhodobacterales > Roseobacteraceae > Sulfitobacter > Sulfitobacter sp. TMED3. Next base: position 10,261 of record NZ_NHBI01000025.1, read on the forward strand.
CTTTGGCCATTTCTACGCCTATGCGCCGGTCAAAATTAAGTACTGCATCGACCGTTTCGCGATGGAGACCAAGCGCCAGCTTGACGTGCTTGATCGTCACCTTGCCGATAACGAATATATGGCGGGCGAATATTCGATCGCGGATATGGCGATCTGGGCATGGTACGGGCAGCTGGTTCTGGGCCGTCTCTATGACGCAGCAGAGTTCCTGAATGTCGATTCCTACGAAAACCTGATGAAATGGGCCAAGAAGATCGACGCGCGCCCTGCCGTTACACGTGGTCGCATGGTCAACCGACCCTTCGGTGAACCCGAAATGCAGCTCCACGAACGGCACGATGCCAGCGATTTTGATACAAAGACTCAGGACAAAATCGGCGACTGATCCCGCGCGTCTTGCCGCCCCCACGCGGCAAGACGCTTGTCCTATTAATTCACTCAAGTATTCCTTGATATCAGCCCTCAAATCTGTTTCTTACTCTTTTTATAAGTTTTACACAGATGGAGGTCACCTGATGACTCTGACGAAATCCGCTTTCACGGCCGCCTTGATGGCCACAGTTGCGATGCCAGCAATGGCCGAAGGGCAGCTGAACCTCTACTCCTCGCGTCACTACGACACAGACGAACGTCTGTATTCCGACTTTACCGAGCAGACCGGCATCACCATCAACCGCATCGAAGGCAAAGCAGACGAGCTGCTGGCGCGTATGGAAGCCGAGGGTGCGAACTCCCCCGCGGACGTTCTGATCACCGTCGACACCAGCCGCCTGAGCCGCGCCAAGGAAATGGGCCTGCTGCAATCCGTTGATAGCGACATCCTCGAAGAGCGTATCCCCAGCAACCTGCAAGACGCTGACAACGACTGGTTCGGCTTTTCGCAGCGCGCGCGGATCATCTTTTACAGCAAGGACGCTGTAGACAACCCACCGCAGAACTATCTGGATCTTGCCGATCCTGCCTATGAAGGTCAGGTCTGCATCCGTTCCTCCACCAACTCCTACAACCAGACCCTGCTGGCGGCGTTGGTCACGCACTACGGCGAAGAGAAAGCCACCGAATGGGCACAGGGCGTTGTGAACAACATGGCACGTGCACCACAGGGCGGTGACACCGACCAGCTGCGCGGTCTGGTATCGGGCGAATGCGAAATCTCCGTCTCGAACTCCTACTACTTTGCCCGTGCCATCCGCACCGAGGTAGACGGGCTGAGCGCCGATCTGGATAAAATCGGTCTGGTGTTCCCCGACCAGGAAGGCAACGGCGCGCACATGAACCTGTCGGGTGCCGGTGTTGCAGCCAATGCGCCAAACCGTGACAATGCGGTCAAGTTCCTCGAGTATCTATCCTCCGACAGCGCGCAGGCCTACTTCTCTGCAGGGAACGACGAATTCCCCGCCGTCGAAGGTGTAGAGCTTGCGGAATCGGTCGAGAAGCTGGGCGAATTCAAAGCAGACGAAGTGAACCTGTCCGAAGTGGCCAAGAACATCCCCACAGCACAGAAAATCTTTAACGCGGTTGGCTGGGAATAATCCCAGCTCGCCACGGCAGAGACACGACATTGAACCGCATCGGCCCCTGGCCGGTGCGGTTTTTTCATGCGCAAAGGGAAATGTTTATTTCTGCCGACCGACCTGACGGCAAATCAGGATCACGGGCAGCAACCCCATTGCCACGATCACAAGGCTNGGCACCGCCGCCCCGTCCAGCCGCTCGTCGCTTGCCAGCCGGTAGGCCTGTACNGCCAGCGTGTCGTAGTTGAATGGCCGCATGATCAGCGTTGCAGGCAGCTCTTTCATCACATCGACGAAAACNATCAGCAGCGCGGTCAGCAGGCTTGGCGACAGGATCGGTAGATGCACACGGCGCAGCGTGCCCACAGGGGTTTCCCCCAATGACCGTGCGGCAGAGTCCATATTGGCATGCACCATCGCCTGCCCNCCCTCATACGCCCCCAGAGCCGCCGCAAGGAAGCGNACCATATAGGCGGCGACNAGNAGCCAGATCGACCCGGTGACCAGCAGCCCGGTCGATATGTCGAAGGTGCTGCGCATCCAGGCATCAAGCTGGTTATCAAAGGTCGCAAAGGGCACCATCAGCCCCACGGCAATCACCCCGCCCGGCACCGCATAGCCCAACCGCGCGATATAGCCTGCACCGAACGACAGCTTGCCCGGACGCAACCGCTGGAAGAACCCCACGCAGACTGCAGCGGCCACGGTCAGCACCGCCGCCACCCCCGCCAGCGTGGCAGAGTTGCGGATGAAGCCCAGATAGCGCGGGCTCAGCAGGTCTTGCTCTGACCCGATGCCCATCCAGATCAGCACGATCACCGGCAGGATCGCCCCAAAGATAACGGGAATACCGCAGGCCAGCATCGCGGCGGCGGCCTGCCANCCNTTNAGCTGCGCGGGCGGCATCGCCACGGCACGACGCGCCGGATCGTGGTATTGCGCCTTGCCGCGCTGGATACGCTCCAGCATCGCGAGCAGCAGCGCAAAACTNAGCAAACANAGTGCAAGCTGNGCCGCACCAGCGCGGTCGAACAGGGAAAACCAGCTGGTGTAGATCCCTGTCGCAAAGGTCTGCACACTGAAATAGGCGACNGTGCCGAAATCGGCGATNGTCTCCATGACGGTCANCAGAACACCTGCGGCAATCGCCGGTCGGGCCAGCGGCAGGCTCACCTTGAAGAAGGCCGCCCAGGCACTGCTACCCAAGGCACGTGCTGCCAGAAACGTCGTGGCGGATTGCTGCAAGAACGCGGCGCGCGCCAAGAGGTAGACGTAGGGATAAAGCACCAGCACCAGCATCAAGGCCGCGCCCCCAAGGGANCGGATTTCCGGGAACCAGTAGTCGCGCGGACCCCAGCCCGTGACGTCACGCAGCACCGTTTGCACGATTCCGGGGTGGTCAAGGATATGCGTGTAGGCATAGGCCAGCACATAGGCGGGAAAAGCCAGCGGCAGCACCAGCGCGATTTCNAGCATNCGGGCACCGGGGAAGCGGGTCATGGTNACCAGCCACGCGGTCCCCACGCCCAAGGCAAAGGTNCCCGTGGCCACCATTGCGACCAGCAGAAGGGTNGTGCCCGCGTACCCCAGCAGCACCGTATCGATCAGGTGGCGCACNGTATCGGTGCCCCCNACCAGCGCGGCCAGCAAAACGGCCACCATCGGCAAGGCACAGGTCGCCGCAATCGCGACCGCANCCCCCGCCAGCAAACGCACGCCATCCCGCGATCTTTTCACGGCGGCGGGGCTTGTATTGATATCCTGTGTCGTCATGCGATCGGTTTCGACTAATTCAGTCGGAAATACCAGCGGGATGACTGAAAATTGTAGCGCTGCGCGCAGGTGCAAAGGCGTGATCCTGCCTTTGTGCCTGAATCTCCGGTGCCATAATGCGTGCCTTCAGCACGGGTCAGTCATAGCTNCGCTGGTCTTCGATCACCANTCCGTCGTTGGGCAGGCTGCCCGGCGCGGCCAGCACGACCTTGCCCTTCAGCTTGAGAAGCGCGGCAACAGAGGCACCGTAGCTGTCCGCGTCATCACCCGTCGTCTCAAGATGCACNGTCATGACGTCCTGTTCATTCGCNCGGCTTGCCACCACGCGGGCCTTCGTGACCTCGGGGTGATGCGCGACAAGCGCCGCGACCTGTTCGGGGCGTACGAACATGCCCTTGATTTTGGTGGTCTGATCCGCACGGCCCATCCAGCCCTTGATGCGCATATTGGTCCGNCCGCAAGGAGACGCCCCCGGCAGNACGGCGCTCAGGTCGCCNGTGGCGAAACGGATCAGCGGATAGTCGGGGTTCAAGGTGGTCACGACNACCTCGCCCACCTCGCCCGGAGCGACGGGGGTGCCGGTGCCGGGGGTCACGATCTCGACGATTACATTCTCGTCCACGATCATGCCTTCGGCGGCGGGGCTTTCGTAGGCGATGTTGCCCAGATCCGCCGTTGCATAGCTTTGCAAACAGGTGATCCCCCGCTCTGNATAATAGTCGCGCAAGGACGGGAACAGCGCNCCCCCGCCNACNGCCGCNTTGGTGATGCCAAGGGTCACCCCCATCTCATCCGCTTTTTCGAGAATGATCTTGAGGTAATCCGGCGTGCCGGCATAGGCGGTCGTGCCGATATCGCGCGCGGCGATGACCTGCAGTTCGGTCTGCCCGGTGCCCGCCGGCAGCACCGCNGCCCCCACAGCCCGCGCCCCGGATTCAAAGATCATGCCCGCAGGTGTCAGGTGATAGCCAAAACAGTTCTGGACGATGTCGCCCTCACCAATCCCCACCGCATGCAGGAACCGCCCCATACGCCACCAGTCCGGCGCGTCGGAGGAGGGTTCATAGATCGGGCCGGGAGACTGGAAGATATGGGTAAACGCATGGGCGGGTTTGGTGGTGAAACCGCCAAAGGGGGCTGACTGCGCCTGCTGTTTCCCGATCTCGGATTTGCGCAGAACCGGCAGCGCGGCCAGCGCCTCGACATTGGTGATCGTGTCTGGCGCGACCCCGTCCAACGATCCGGCATAGCCCGGCAGCGCCTGCGCCCGTGCGATCTGCGCGGGCAAGGTCCGGGCAAGATCGGCCGCCCGTGTCTCGGGGCTGCGGGTCTCTAGGCTGTCAAAATAGGACGTCTGTGCCATGTCGCTTACTCGCAATTNATCTGGGTGGTCAGGAAATGGAAAACTTGTGGGCCGTGCGCTGGATCAGCTGAGCCAGCGTTTGCGGCGCCGATAGCTGCGGACATCGCGGAAGGATTTGCGCCCCTCGTCCGACATGCCNAGGTAGAATTCCTTGACGTCCTGGTTCTCGCGCAGGTCGGCTGCAGGGCCGTCCATCACGACGCGACCGGATTCCAGAATATAGCCGTAATGCGCAAAGCGCAGGGCGACGTTGGTGTTCTGTTCGGCCAGCAAGAAGGTCACGCCTTCGTTTTCATTCACCGATTTGACGATCTCGAAAATCTGTTCGACCAACTGCGGCGCAAGACCCATCGATGGCTCGTCCAGCAGGATCGTTTCAGGGCGCGACATCAGGGCGCGACCAATGGCGCACATCTGCTGTTCCCCGCCCGAGGTATAGCCCGCTTGCGATTTGCGCCGTTCGCGCAGCCGTGGGAAATAGTCGTACACCATTTCCAGATCCCGCGCGATCGCCGCCTTGCCGTCNCTGCGGGTATAGGCACCGGTCAGCAGGTTCTCTTCGATGGTCAGGTGCTCAAAGCAATGCCGCCCCTCCATCACCTGCACGACACCACGTTTCACCATCTCTGCNGGGTCGAGCTTGTGCACCGGATCATTGCGNTATTTGATCGACCCTTTGGTGACCTCNCCCCGTTCGGAATGCAGCAGGTTGGAAATCGCCTTGAGCGTCGTGGTCTTGCCCGCGCCATTNCCGCCCAACAGGGCCGTGATACCGCCCTTGGGCACCTTCAGGCTCACGCCCTTCAGCACCAGAATGACCGAGTTATAGATCACCTCGATATTATTGACCTCAAGAAGGGTCTCGACCTGCGCGTCGGGCGTTGGGGTGGCATCCAGCATGGGTGTCTCTTTCACTAGGTGGCGTGGGGGTCGGGCGCGGCAACAATGCCGCCGCGCCCCTGTTCAAGGGCTGCGCTTAGCAGCTGGGTTCGATACCGGATTCCGCGGCAAAGGCNTGCGCATCTTCGGTNATCAGCGGGGCCAGCACGTCTTGGTCCGACTGGATGTAGTCGGTGATCAGGCTCCAGCNGTCGGCAGCAGCATCCCACTGCGCCACAGCACCATAGCCGTTNCCGCCGTGGTTTTCACAAGACACCGTGAACTCTGGCCCAAAGTTCGGCAGACCCAGATCCGCCATCTTGGCTTCGGTGATTTCCAGTGCTTCCATGCCGTCGCGCATCTGCGCCGGTGTCAGCGCCTTGGTGTCATGGATACCCTGCGCCGTTTTGGCAGCTTCGGCAGCCAGCATCGCGGCGTAAAGGCCACGGTTATACAAAGCGGTCCCGATCTGGTCGCCCGCNCCTGCGGCCTTGCCNGTATCAACNACATACTTCTGGATGTCGTCGAACACGGGGAAGTCATCGCCCACGTTGTGGAACGTCAGCGCCTTGTAGCCATTGGCTTTGTCACCCGCTGGACGCACGTCGTTCTCGGAACCGGACCACCAGATGCCGATGAACTGATCCATCGGATAGCGGATGTTCGCGGCTTCCTGCACGGCGACCTGGTTCATCACACCCCAACCGTACATGATCACATTGTCCGGCTTTTCACGACGGATCTGCAACCACTGGGATTTCTGTTCCTGACCGGGGTGGTCAACGGGCAGCAAGGACAGTTCGAACCCGTGCTTTTTGCCCAGCTCTTCCAGGGTGCGGATCGGCTCTTTGCCGTAGGCAGAGTTGTGATAGACCAGCGCGATCTTCTTACCTTCAAGGCTGCCACCGTTCAGATCCAGCAGGTGCTTGATCGCGACCGAAGCGCCGTCCCAGTAGTTGGTGGGGTAGTTGAAGATATTCTTGAACACCGACCCGTCTTTGGCCGATGTCCGGCCATACCCCATNGAGTGGACAGGGATGCCATCTGCCGTCGCTTTGGGGATCAGCTGATAGGTGATGCCGGTGGACAGCGGTTGATAGACCAGCGCGCCTTCGCCCTTGGTGCTTTCATAGCATTCCACACCCTTTTCGGTGTTATAGCCGGTTTCACATTCGATCATCCGGATCGGTTCGCCACCGATACCGCCATCACGTTCGTTCAGCAGCGTGAAGTAATCCGCATAGCCGTCGGCAAAGGGAATCCCGTTTGCCGCATAAGGGCCCGTGCGATAGCTGAGCGACGGGAATACAAGCTCTGCCATTGCGGGGCCCGCAGCCAGAGCAGCGCCAAGCGCCAACGTAGTCATCTTCAGTTTCATCGGTGTTTCCTCCCTTGGATGTATCCGATCTTGCCGGGTTGTCCCGGTCGTCTCTTCTTCGGCCTTGGGTCTCCTCCCCCCGGCCATGCGTCCTTCCCTAGTGCGGGAAGGGCCACAATCTCAGTTTTTCCTTGGCGACGCGCCACAACTGGGCCANCCCATGCGGTTCCGCGATCAGGAAGATGATGATCAACCCGCCCACGATCACAAGCTGCAGATGCGCCACGATATCCGTCGGCCAACCGAACCAGTCCACGCCCACGATTTTCAACGCAACCGGCAAGAGCACAAGGAACGCNGCCCCGGCAAAGCTGCCAAAGATCGATCCCAGCCCGCCGATGATGATCATAAAGAGCACAAGGAACGATTTCTGGATGCCAAAGGCCTCGCCCACTTCGACCGCCCCCAGATAGACCGCAAAGAACAGCGCCCCNGAGATGCCGATGAAGAAAGAGCTGACCGCAAAGGCCGTCAGTTTCGCCCGCAGCGGGTTTACCCCGATGATCTCAGCCGCGATGTCCATATCACGGATCGCCATCCATTTGCGCCCCACCGACCCACGGGTCAGGTTGCGTGCCACATAGGCGCTGAAGATCACGAACATCAGGCAGAACAGATAGGTCGCCCAGGCCTGCGTATTCGGTCCGGTGATCTCGATCCCGAAGAATGTCCGCTCCGGCGCGCTGATCTGGCCCGAGGCAGAGTAGTTGTAGAACCACGGCACACGGTTGAAGAGCCAGACCAGAAAGAACTGCGCCGCCAGCGTTGCCACGGCCAGATAGAACCCNTTGATCCGCAGCGATGGCAGNCCGAANAACACGCCGACACCGGCGGTCACCAACCCCGACAGCAACACATGCACCAGCATGCTCACGTCAGGAAAGGCGGTCATGAATTTGTAGCAGGCATAGGCCCCCACGGCCATAAAGCCACCGGTCCCCAAGCTCACCTGCCCGCAATAGCCCACCAGAATGTTCAGCCCGATCGCCGCNATGGCNTAGATCAGGAACGGCAGGAACAGCGAGTTCACCCAATAGTCATTGATCACAAACGGGATCACNGCNANGGCGATGAACAACACCAGATAATAGCGATACCGGTCGAACTTGATCGGAAACGTCTGGCTGTCTTCTTCGTATGAGGCGCTGAAATCCCCGGCTTCACGATAGAACATCAGATGCTCNCCCCGTTCCAAATGGTTTTAAATCCTGGGTTCCGGGGCAAAGCCCCGGTCAGGGAGTTGCCAAAACTACACACGTTCAATGATCTTCTCCCCGAACAAGCCCTGCGGACGGAACACCAGAAAGATCAGCGCCAGCATGTAGGCGAACCAGTTCTCTGTCGCACCGCCAAGGAAAGGCGCACCGATCAGGAATTCGAACAGCTTCTCCCCCACACCGATNATCAAGCCGCCCACGATAGCACCGGGGATAGAGGTGAACCCCCCCAGCATCAGCACCGGCAACGCCTTCAGCGCGATCAGCGAGAGCGAGAATTGGACCCCCGATTTCGTGCCCCACATGATGCCCGCGACAAGGGCGACAAAGCCCGCCAGCGACCATACGAGGATCCAGATAAAGTTCAGTGACACGCCNACAGACAAAGCCGCTTGGTGGTCGTCNGCCACAGCCCGCATGGCGCGGCCCTGTTTGGTGTANTGCGCGAACATCACNAAGCCGATCACCAGCAACGCGGCNATGATGCTGGCCACGATATCCAGATTATCGATAAAGAACCCGTANCCAAAGGCGTTAAAGGTGGTGTCGTCGATCCAGGTGTTCANCCCCTGCGGCAGCCCCACNTCCATAGACTTGATGNCNGACCCCCACATCAGNTCGCCCACCCCTTCCAGGAAATAGGCCAGACCGATGGTCGCCATGAAGAGGATGATCGGCTCTTGCCCGACCAGATGGCGGAAGACCAACCGCTGCACCGCATAGGCCAGCCCGATCATCACCACCATCGTCAGCAAAATCGCGAGGAACGCCGGCACGTGCCAGCCGAAATGGTGAATATCCGTGCCCAGGATCGCGTTGATCAGGTGGCTAAACGGCACCTGCCCATCGATGATCCCNGCCAGNGTCAGGGCCGCAAACAGCGCCATAACCCCTTGGGCATAGTTAAAAATACCCGAGGCTTTGTAGATCAGAACAAACCCCAGGGCGACCAGTGCATACAGCACCCCCGCCATCAGCCCGTTCAGGAACACCTCGATTGTAAAGGCCAGTTGCTCAGGCATATCAGACCCTCCCCATCGCAAAACCAGTGGCAAAATCAGTCATGGGCAACCCCCAGATATGCGTCGATCACGTCTTGGTTGTTGCGCACCTCGCTCGGGGTGCCGTCGCCGATCTTCTTGCCGTAATCCATCACNACCACACGGTCGCTCAGGTCCATCACAACGCCCATATCGTGTTCGATCAGGGCAATCGTCGTGCCGAATTCATCGTTCACATCCAGAATAAAGCGGCTCATGTCCTCTTTTTCCTCGACGTTCATGCCCGCCATCGGTTCATCCAGCAGCAGGATCGACGGCTCGGCGGCCAGCGCGCGGGCCAGTTCGACCCGTTTCTTCAAGCCGTAGGACAGACGCGACACGGGCGTCTTGCGGATCGCCTGAATCTCAAGGAAATCGATGATCTTTTCGGCGACTTCGCGGTTCGCGGTCTCTTCGCGCTCCGCNTTGCCCTTCCAGATCGACTGCCAGAACATGCCGGTCTTCATATTGGTCAAACGCCCCGTCATGACGTTGTCCAGCACCGACATCCCTTCGAACAGGGCGATGTTCTGGAANGTGCGTGCGATCCCCTGCTGCGCCACCTCAAAGGGTTTCATCGNCGGACGGCGGCNNCCCTTGTACCAGACCTCGCCTTCCTGCGGNACATAGAACCCGCTGATCACGTTCAGCATNGATGATTTGCCCGCGCCATTCGGCCCGATGATCGCGCGGATCTCGCCCTGACGGATGTCGAAAGAGATATCCTTGATCGCCTCCACCCCACCGAACCGCAGGGTGATGTTTTTCATTTCCATCACAACGGGGCCAATCTGGCGCCCATCTGCTGTGACATAGCCGTCGGTCATATCTTTCACGCCGCAGCCCCCTTCCAAATGGTCTTAAAATCCACTGCGCAACCGCAGCGCCCGCATGCTCCGCCTGATGTCATGCTCATTGCGCGGCCATCTTGCGGGTGTCTGCGAACACCTTGGCNTCGCGCACCTCCAGCGTGGCCGAGATCGACCCCTTGCGCCCGTCTTCATAGGTCACTTCNGTNACCGTGCTGACAGAGGGCGACCCGTCGTAGAGCGCGGTGATGATATCGTCGAACTTCTCGCCGATGACCTTGCGACGGACTTTGCGCGTGCGCGTCAACTCTCCGTCNTCGGCATCAAGTTCCTTGTGCAGCACAACAAAGCGATGCACCTGACAGCCCGACAGCATTTCGTCTTCTGCGATAGAGGCGTTGACCTCTTCCACATGGCTCTGGATCGTGTCCATCACCTGCGGATGCCGCGCCAGTTCCTGATAGGACGCATAGCCGATGTTGTTGCGCTCCGCCCAGTTTCCGACCGCGGTCAGGTCGATATTGATAAAGGCGGTGCATTCGTCGCGTCCGTTGCCGAATACCACCGCTTCAAGGATGTTGGGGAAGAACTTCAGCTTGTTTTCCACGTATTTCGGCGCGAACAGGCTGCCATCGGCCATTTTGCCAACGTCTTTGGCGCGGTCGATAATGCGCAGATGCCCGGTGCCTTCCTCGATAAAGCCCGCGTCGCCTGTCGCGACCCAGCCTTCGGCATCCTTGGTATCGGCGGTGCTTTCGGGGTTCTTGTAATACTCCACAAAAACGCCGGGGCTGCGGTAGAAGACTTCGCCGTTCTCGGCGATCTTCAGCTCCACGCCGGGGCAGGTCACGCCGACCGTGTCACTGCGCACTTCGCCATCGGGCTGCGCGGTGATNAAGACNGTGGCTTCGGTCTGGCCATAAAGCTGTTTCAGGTTGATCCCGAGCGAGCGGTAGAAATCGAAAATCTCNGGCCCGATCGCCTCGCCCGCGGTATAGCCGACGCGCACGCGGCTGAGGCCGAGCGTGTTTTTCAGGGGACCATAGATCATCAGCTCGCCCAAGGCGTATTTCGCACGGTCCATTGCGCCTACGGATTTACCGTCCAGAATGGCGGGGCCCACCTTGCGNGCATGGGCCATGAATTTGTCGAACAGCCACTTTTTGAANCGGCTCGCGTCCTCCATCCGGATCATCACCGATGTCAGCTGGGTTTCGAACACGCGCGGNGGGGCGAAATAATAGGTCGGGCCGATNTCGCGCAGATCCACATGCATCGTGTCCGCGCTTTCAGGGCAGTTCGTGCAGAAGCCTGTCCAAAGCGCCTGCCCGACGGAAAAGATGAAATCCCCCACCCAGGCCATCGGCAGATAGGCCAGAATATCGTCCGTCTGACGCAGCTTGTCGAAAGCGGAAGAGGATTTGGCCGTCTCGATAATATTGCGGTTGCTCAGCACCACACCTTTGGGCTTGCCCGTGGTGCCAGAGGTGTAAAGCATGACGCCCGTGCTGTCGTAATCCAGCTTGGCCTGACGCGCCTCAAGCTCTTTGATGTNCTTGTCGCGTGCCTTGCGNCCCATGTCCTGGACGGCGCTATACTGGTCCAGCGCGGCGTGGTCGTATTTGCGCANTCCGCGTGGATCAAGATAGATCATACGCTCGAACTGNGTCAGCTGATCCTGAACGTCCAGCACCTTGTCGACCTGTTCCTGATCACCGGCGACCACAAAACGCGCGCCACAATGATCCAGCACATAGGCCATCTCTTCGGCGTTAGCGTCCTGGTAAAGCGGCACAGGCACGGCACCGACCATCTCTGCGGCCATCATGGCCCAATAGAGATAGGGACGGTTGCGGCCGATGATGGCGATAAANTCACCCTCGTTCGCGCCAAGCTCCAGCAGGCCAANCGCAAGNGCCTCGACCTCGTCGCGGGTCTGTGCCCACGTCCAGCTTTGCCAGATGCCATATTCCTTTTCGCGATACGCAGGCGCGTTCGCAAATTGCTTTGCATTACGATGCAGCAGCGCCGGAACCGATTGCGGTCCGTCGGCGCTCACGAGCGTGTGAGCCAAATGTCTTCCTCCCAAACCCTGCTCTTTTTCGGCAGGTCGATCGCTGGTGCGATTCTGATGTCACACCATGATGTTGACCTGATGCTCTGCGTCAACTTTTACCTAATGATTTCTCAATTCTAACGAATTGTAACAGGCGTGATTTCCCAAGGTTGCGCTTGGCGGCGCTGTGGGGATGGTGCAGTCTGCCGCGGGGGGAGGNNGCATGCAGATCGACGATCACCAGACAAAACTCATGACCGCTGCGGGGCTGAACCTGATCGCGCAAGCGCTGACGATCTATGACGCGGATTTGCGGCTGGTGCTGTGTAATGCACCGTTCCAGCAGATGTTCGACCTCCCCAAAGCGCTGGTCACCCCCGGTGCGAGCTTTCAGGAAACGATCACCCTGCTGGCACAGTTGGGTGAATACGGNGACGTGGACGACGTGGCGCATTTCGTGGCCGAAAGGGTGGAACAGGCTCGCGCGTTTGAACCCCATTATATGGAACGTACCCGCGCCAATGGCCGCACCATCTCGGTCGAAGGCTCCCCCCTGCCCCAAGGCGGCTGGGTCACCGTCTACACCGACATCACCCGCACCAANCAGCAAGAGGNACTGCTGCGCGCCCGGTCTGATGCGCTGTCGGGGCAGGTGCTGGCCCACGCCGAAGAACTGTCAGCCACCAACCGCGAACTTGCCGCGATGAACACCGCGCTGGAAGAGGCAAAACGCCAGCTCACCCTGTCCGAAGCCCGCACGCGGCTGACCACAGAAATGATGCCGGCCCATATCGCCCATGTGGATGCAAACGCCTGTTACACCTATTCAAATCGGCGGTTGGCCTCTGTCATGCCGGGGCGGCGCGCGGATCTGATCGGCCGCCATATCGCAGAGGTTCTGGGTGAGCAGGCCTACGATTCTATTGCCCCCTCGCTCACCCAAGCCTTTGCCGGAAAGCCGTCGGTGATCGAATTCACGGACGAGATGAGCGCCCGGCGCATCCGCGGCGCCTTCACCCCCGACACAAACGGCGGGGTCTATATCCTGTCGATGGATGTGACCGAGGAAACCCAGAACCGTGTCGCCCTGCAGCAGACCCGACGACGCGAGATCGCGGCGCAGGTGATCTCGGGGCTGGCGCATGATTTTTCCAACCTGCTGACGATCATCCTTGGCCTACAGTCCCGGCTGGGGCGGTTGGACGGCCAACCGGCAGAGGCCGCCCCCCTCATCGAAGGCACCCTTGCCGCGGCGCGCCGGGGCGGCACGTTGCTCAGCTCTATTGCCGATATGACGGGCGCGCGCACGCTGCGTCCGACTGCGACCCATATCCCGCGGCTGCTTGAAGATCTGACTCTGATCGCGCGCCCCACCCTGCCCAAGGGCATGACGCTAAGCATCGACAACCAGATGGGTGACACCCCCGTGCTGCTGGACAGCGGGCTGGTGCAGGACGGGCTGCTGAACCTGATCCTGAACGCCCGCGATGCCTGNGGNGCNGCGGGGGCGATCTCGCTTGAANTACGACAGGTCCATGACACATGGATCGAATGGGTCTTGCGCGATACCGGCCCCGGATTTTCGCCCTCGGCGCTGGAACACGGGTTTGATCCGTTTTTTACGACCAAAGGGGCCGAAGGNTCGGGGCTGGGGCTGCCGATGGTCTATGACATGGTGAAATCGGCNGGGGGCGATCTGCGCCTTGGCAATACGGCCCATGGCGCGCAGGTGACCATGCGGCTGCCCTACCGCCCCGCCGTGGCTGCCACCACCGGACTGGTCCTGCTGGTCGAAGACGCCGATGACCTGCGCGCGCTGGTGCGAGACATGTTGATGGGGCTGGGCCATTCCGTGATCGAAGCTGCCAGCGCGGATGAAGCCACCGCCCTGCTGGCCGATCTGCCCGACATCGCGCTGATCCTGTCCGACATCCAGCTTATGGGCGAGGCGACGGGGCTGGACCTTGCCAAACGCCTACCCGCCGATGCGCCGCCGCTGGTATTGATGACCTCGCTCCCGCCCGATGATGCCCAGTTTCTNGAGGCGCAAACCCTTGCCCCCGTNNTGCGCAAACCCTTCGAGATTGCGGATCTGACCGCGCTGATTGCCCCGAAAGAGAGTGCCGCCCAATGACCCGCCCCCTCGTCACCATTCTGGACGATGAACCCGAAATCCGCACGCTTCTCGCCGACGCTTTAGAGGAAGCGGGCTTTGACACGCTGTCGTTCAGCCGCGCCCGCGCGTTCGAGGCCGCCTTGGCGACCCACACCCCCGATGTCTGTCTGGTGGACCTGTCCCTGCCGGATTCAGACGGGCTGACGCTGGTGCATCGTCTGGCGCTGGAACAAGGGGCCATCGTGATCATCATCTCGGGCCGCGCACAGGTGCAGGACCGCGTCACGGGGCTGGAACTTGGCGCGGATGACTACATCATCAAGCCCTTTGATCCGGCAGAGGTCGTCGCCCGTATCCGCGCCCGTCTGCGCAGCGCCAAACCCACGCCGCAAGCCGGCACCGTCGCCGCGTTCAGCGGGTGGAAGGCNCATTTCGACCGCTACGCGCTTGAGGATGAAAGCGGCGTCGAAACCCCCTTCTCCCACGCGGAGGGGGAGGTGCTGCGCCTGTTTCTGGANGCGCCCAAACGTCTGCTCAGCCGCGCGCAGATGCAGTCGAGCCTTGGCGGCGTCGCCTCTGAAAGCTTTGACAGGGCNATGGACGTGCGGATTTCGCGGCTGCGGACCAAACTGCGCGAAGACCCCAAAAACCCGCAGTTGATCAAGACGATCTATGGCGCGGGCTACATCTTTCTNGGCGACGTCACATGGAGCTGACCCCCCGTCGCATCAGCGGTGGCAGCCCCCATCTGGGCGACGTGCTCCATCTGATGCGCGACTGCTTTGCCTATATGGAGGGGCGCATTGACCCGCCAAGCTCGCTTGGTCAAACCACTTTGCCATCGCTGCAAGCCACNGCGGATAGGGATGAAATCTGGGTGATCGGNGCGCCACCCGTGGCGTGTGTGGTGCTGAGCGTGAAACCCGCGGTTCTTTATCTGGGCAAGNTCTGCGTCGCCCCCAGCCANCAGCGACTGGGGCTGGCACNCCATCTGATCACCCACGCCGAGAGCCGCGCCCGTGCCCTGCACCTTGGCCAGCTGGANCTGCAAACGCGGGTGGAGCTGTTGGACAACCACGCCACCTTTCGCGCGNTCGGCTTTCACGAATATGCCCGCANAGCGCANGCGGGGTTTGACCGCCCCACCAGCATCACCCTNCGCAAAACCGTCGCCTGAGCGACGCGTTGCCACCTGCCGCCACAGATGGCAACGCTGTCTTTTCTGCCTCGGGCGCTGCCGTTTTTTATTGCGCGCCTGCCCCTTGGCCCGCTAGATTCTACCNATGATCGAATGCTTGCTGTACAGGACCAACCCCGCCCANAGACGGCTGTTCTATCGCGTCGAAATCGCGATGAACCTGTTCAGCGAAGTNTCTGTCCTGCGCGAATGGGGCGTCGCAGGTGGCCAGCCCAAAGCGGTGATCCAGTGTTTCGGCAACCTGCGCGAGGCGTCAAAAATGGCGGACCGCTATCGCACACGGGCCGAGCGTCGCGGCTATCTACGTCACTGACCCCAGCCGCGTCACNGCGCGGGCAAGCACCTGAACNCCGGCCANCAGATCGGCCTCGGNCGTGTCTTCCTCGAANGTATGGGACAGCCCCCCGATCGACGGCACAAACAGCATNGCCACCGGCATCTTGCGCGACACATTGGTCGCGTCATGCAGCGCNCCNGACGGCATCTTGCGCCAGTTGCCCGGCGCGACCTCTTCCGCGCCNGCTTCCAGCGCGGTGCGCAGGGTCGGGTCCATCGCGACAGGTTCCAGCCCCAGCATTGTGCCAAAGCTGACCGCCAGCCCCTGCTGCGCCGCGATCTCGGTGGCGGTGTCGCGGATGATCTGNTCCATCCGGCCCAGACGGTCCGCATCCGCGTCGCGCCACTGCATCGAAAACACCGCACGCCCCGGCACGATAGAGGATGCATTTGGGTGCAGCGTGACATGGCCGATGGTCCAGACAGTCTGCGGTGTGACGACATTGCGCAGCCGNTCGNTCAACGCGGCATTGAAGGCAGAGACCGCCTGAAACGCATCNCGNCGCAGNTGCATCGGTGTGGTGCCCGCNTGGTTCTGCTGCCCGTCAAAGGTGATCTTCATNTCGCGGATGCCGACGATATCGGTGACCACNCCAATCTGTTCGCCNCTNGTATCCAGCGTCGGCCCCTGTTCGATATGCAACTCGACAAAGCCGGTGAACAGATCGGGCGACACCTCGCCCGTGACNAGATGCGCCACGGCCTGACGCGCGTCGCCAAGGGTCACGCCCGCATGATCGGTCAGCGCATCGGCGGCGNCCTGATCCAGATGCCCGCCCCAAACGGCNCTGCCCGTGGTGACGCCAAANCGCCCCTCTTCATCCTGNAACGACACGACAGAGATCGCGGGGCCGCCCGCCTCGGCTGCGGCGCGGGCGACCTCGAGCGCGGCAATCACGCCAAGCGCGCCGTCNAGCCATCCGCCTTCGGGCTGGCTATCGGAATGTGACCCCATCAANAGCGACGGCCCNTCNGCCAAGCCGAAAAGATTGCCCATCTGGTCCATNTCNACCCGCAGTCCGGCATCGCGCATCTGATCGGCCAGCCAGTCCCGCGCGGTGACATCGGCGTCGCTATAGGCCGGGCGGATCACCCCTTTGCCCACCCCCGCTGCGCCAAACGAACGCAATTTGTGAAGGTCGGCGAGAAAGCGGTCGGGGTTGATCTGCATGGTTACTCCGCGAGTTGGGGGGCTGTTGCGGCCTCTACTTTCACGGCCGAGAATTTAAACTCGGGGATTTTGCCATAAGGGTCAACCGCTGGATTTGTCAGGATATTTGCCGCCGCTTCGACATAGGCAAAGGGCAGGAACACCATATCGGGCGACACGGCGCGGTCTTCGCGGGCCATCAGTTCGATCGACCCGCGCTTGGTCGTGAGCCGGATATAGCCCCCCGGCTCTACCCCCAACTTGCGTAAGGTAGACGGGTGGAGCGAACAGTTCGCCTCGGGCTCAAGCCCATCAAGCACATAGGACCGCCGCGTCATCGACCCCGTGTGCCAATGTTCAAGCTGCCGGCCCGTGGTCAGGATCATCGGATAGTCGTCATCCGGCGCGTCGTCAGGCGCGATGATGCTGGCGGGGGTAAACCGCGCGCGTCCGTCCTGTCGGGGGAAGCCATCGGCAAAGACAATCGCCTGCCCCGGATCGGTGGGGCTGGTGGATGGGTAGGTCACCGCCCCTTCGCTCTCCAACCGGTCCCAAGTGATGTTATTGAGCGACGACATATTCAGCTTCATCTCGGCGAAAACCTCGCTCGGGTCGGTATAGGTCCAGCCCAGCCCCAGACGTTTGGCCAGTTCCACCTCGATCCACCAATCCTCTTTCGCATCGCCGGGCGGTGACACCGCGGGGCGGCCCATCTGCACCTGTCGGTTGGTATTGGTCACCGTGCCGGATTTCTCGGCAAAGGCGCTGGCGGGCAGGATCACATCGGCAAAATTCGCGGTCTCGGTCAGGAAGATATCCTGCACCACCAGATGATCGAGCTTGGCCAGCGCATCGCGGGCGTGTTCCACATCGGGGTCCGACATCGCCGGATTTTCACCCAGCACATAGAGGCTGCGAATATCCCCGTCATGCACCGCGTCCATAATCTCGGTCACGGTGAGGCCCTTCTTGTCGCTGAAATCGCTGCTTTGCCACACCTCGGTAAAGGCAGAGCGGACGCCATCATCGGACACCGACTGGTAATCGGGCAGGAACATCGGGATCAGCCCCGCGTCAGACGCGCCCTGCACGTTGTTCTGCCCCCGCAACGGATGCAGCCCCGCGCCGGGCCGCCCGATCTGCCCCGTCATCAGCGCAAGCGAGATCAGGCAGCGCGAATTATCGGTGCCGTGGATGTGCTGCGAAATGCCCATGCCCCAGAAAATCATCGCCGCATTCGCCCCCGCAAAGGTCCGCGCCACATCGCGCAGCACCTCCGCGTCGATGCCGCAGATCTTGGACATCTTTTCAGGGGTGAAGGTTTTCAGGTGGGCTTTCTCGATCTCCCAGTTTTCGGTGTAGGCTTCGATATACTGCTGATCGTAAAGCTTTTCCTCGACGATCACATGCATGATCGCGTTCAGCATCGACACATCGGTGCCGGGGCGGAATTGCAGCATATGCGACGCGTGCCGCTTCAGCGCCTGACCGCGCGGGTCCATCACGATCAGCTTGCCGCCGCGCTTGGCGAACTGCTTGAAGAAGGTCGCCGCGACGGGGTGGTTTTCGGTCGGGTTCGCGCCGATCACAATCGCAACATCGGCGTTTTCGATCTGGTTGAAGGTCGCGGTGACGGCACCCGAACCGACATTCTCCATCAGCGCGGCCACCGACGAGGCATGGCACAGACGGGTGCAGTGATCGACGTTGTTGTGGCCAAATCCCTGCCGGATGATCTTTTGGAAAAGATAGGCTTCCTCGTTCGTGCATTTAGCCGACCCAAAGCCCGCAACACCAGTGCCGCCGATCTTTTTCATGCCCTGCGCAGCAAACTCCAGCGCTTCGTTCCAGGTGGCTTCGCGGAAGTGGGTTTGCCAATTTCCGGGATCGACATTCAACCCCTTGGCAGGGGCGTCGTCGCGGCGGATCAGCGGTTTGGTCAGACGATGGGGATGGTGGATATAGTCAAAACCAAAGCGCCCCTTGACGCAAAGCCGCCCTTCGTTCGCGGGACCGTTGATGCCCTCGACGTATTTGATCTTGCCGTCCTTGACCTTCAGCGACACCTGACAGCCCACACCGCAGAACGGGCAGATGCTGTCGACTTCGCTATCGAAATCGGCGCTGTCCCCAACCTGCGCGTCATCGACCACCGTGGCGGGCATCAGCGCCCCCGTGGGGCAGGCCTGCACACATTCACCGCACGCCACACAAGAGGACGCGCCCATCGGGTCGGCCATGTCGAACACCGGATAGCTGTCATGCCCGCGACCGGCCATCCCGATCACATCATTGACCTGCACCTCGCGGCAGGCGCGCACACACAGGTTGCACTGGATACAGGCATCAAGGTTCACACGCATCGCCACATGGCTGTCGTCGAGCAACGGGATGCGCCCCTCTTCCAGCTTGGGGAAGCGGCTTTCCGAGATACCTTCCATCGCGGCCATGTCCCACAGGTGGCTGGATTTATCGTGGGCAACTTCGGGGGCGGGCTGATCGGTGACCAGCAGTTCCATCACCATCTTGCGGGCATTTTCGGCGCGCGCGTTGTTGGTGGTGACGACCATACCGTCGCTCGGTTCGCGCAGGCAGGAGGCGGCCAGCACGCGTTCGCCTTCAATCTCGACCATACAGGCACGGCAGTTGCCATCGGGGCGATACCCCGGCTCGGGCGTGAAACACAGATGCGGGATTTTCAGACCGCGCCCATTGGCGATCTCCCAGATGGTCAGCCCGGTGTCGGCCTCAACCTCTTCGCCGTCGAGCGTGAATTTTACCTTATCCGCCATGGGGAACCCTCCTGTACCGCCCCGCAGTATAGGCAGGGCACGNATGCGACGGCAGTCATATTCCCGACACCCTGCCCCGTTTTTGCGCCACCGGCGTTTCCGATACGCGACNCGGGGGGCCGCTTGCAAAAAATCGACATGCGAGNGGCNGGCAGGCTTTCCACCCGCGCATGGCTTGCCTATCAATGGCGCAACAGAAAAAGGCGCGCTATGTCCCACATTACCCTCATCCGTCACGGTCAGGCAAATTCNCAGGCCAAGGACGAAATCAGCTATGACAAGCTAAGCCCGCTTGGCCACGAACAGGCCGCGTGGCTGGGCGACCACCTGCGCCAGTCCGAAANNCACCACACGCGGCTNTATACCGGCACGCTGCGCCGCCATATNGAGACGGCAGANGGGATGAACACCGGGCTTGAACCGATACGCGACGCGCGGCTGAACGAGCTTGAGTATTTCACCCTCGCCACCATGATGGAGCAGCAGCACGGCATCCCTTTCCCCACGGAACAGGGCGGGTTCACCAACCACCTGCCGCTGGTGTTCGAGACGTGGAAAAGCGACAGGCTCGAAAACCCGCCCGAGAGCTACGCCAATTTCGAAGGGCGCATCAAATCTGTGCTATCAGAGATNTCGGACGGGGACGGGCCGGCGCTGGTCGTGACCTCTGGGGGGCTNATCTCGATGGTGATGGCGCAGGCGATGGGGCTGGGCATTCCGGCCATGTCGCGCATCGCGCTGGCGATCATGCACACGTCGATGCACCGGCTGTTCCCCATTGGCGGCCACTGGTCGCCGGTGCTGTTCAACGCGGTGCCCCATCTGGATACCCCCGCACGCCGTGTCGCGCAGACCCATATCTGAAAGGCAAACGATGCTTACGCTATATTTTACGCCCGGAACCATCTCTGTCGCGGTGGCGATTGCCATCGAAGAAGCCGCCCTGCCCTATCAGCCGGTGCGCGTCGATTTCGCCACGGCAGAGCAGACGAAACCCGAATATCTGGCGATCAACCCCAAGGGACGCGTGCCTGCGCTNCGGCTNGAGGATGATACGATCCTGACCGANACCGGNGCGCTGCTGGACTATGTCGCTGCCATTGCGCCCAAAGCCGGGCTGGTCCCCACGGACCCGACCGCCGCCGCACAGATGCGCAGCGCGATGTACTACCTCGCCTCTACCATGCATGTCGCCCATGCCCACAAGATGCGCGGATCGCGTTGGGCCAAACAACAATCCAGCTTCGAGGATATGACGGCTCAGGTGCCCGAAACCATGGCCGCCTGTGCCGATTTTGTCGAAAGCGATATCCTGCGTGGGCCCTATGTGTTGGGCGAGGATTTCAGCCTTGCCGATCCCTATCTGTTCGTCGTGTGCAACTGGCTTGANGGCGACGGCGTGGATACGGCGGCCTACCCCAAGATCACGACATTCATGCANCAGATGACCGCCCGCGCCAGCGTGGCAGCGGTGAAAGACAAGGGGATGCTATGACCGCGCCACATCTATGGGTTCGCGCCGAACAGCGCGACAATGAAACCCGCGTCGGCATCACACCCGAAGGGGTTACCGCGTTGATGGCGCAGGGNTTTCGCGTCACCGTCGAAGCCTCGGACAGCCGCGTGATCGCGACCGATGCCTATGCGGCCACGGGCTGCACCATCGCGCCACAGAACAGCTGGCCCGACGCGCCTGCCGATGCGATCATCTTTGGCCTGAAGGAACTGCCAGAGGACGGCACACCGCTGGTGCACCGGCACATCATGTTCGGTCACGCCTACAAAGGCCAATCGGCGGGGCGTATCCTGCTACAACGTTTCAAGGCGGGCGGCGGCACCTTGCTNGACCTTGAGTATCTGACCGACGAGACNGGCCGACGCGTCGCCGCCTTTGGCTATTGGGCGGGGTTCGCGGGGGCGGCGGTGGCCGTCAAATGCTGGGCCGCCCAAACCCGTGGGCANGCTGTCGCCCCCATCACGCCCTATCCNAACGCCGATGCGCTGACCCGCGACCTCGCGGCAGAGATCGACGGGCTNGNCNCGCCCGACGCNNTGGTCATCGGCGCNCTTGGTCGGGTGGGCAGCGGTGCCGCCGATCTTTGCGGCCGTCTGGGGATCAAGGTCACCGGATGGGATATGAAGGAGACNGCCCACGGCGGCCCCTTCCCCGAGATTTTGCAGCATGTGCTGTTTTTCAACTGCATTCTGGCNGGACCGCANACACCGGTTTTCGTGCCCAAAAGCGCGCTGGACAGGGATCGCGCGCTGCGGGTGATCGGCGATATCGCCTGCGATCCCGACAGCGACTTCAACCCCGTGCCGGTNTATGACCGCGCGACCACATGGGAAGAGCCCGCNTTACGCGTGCATGACACCCCACCTNTGGATGTCACCGCGATNGACAACCTGCCNTCNATGCTGCCGCTGGAAAGCTCTGAAGACTACGCCGCGCAGCTGCTGCCGACGCTCTCGGCACTGGCGGAAGATGCCTCGCCNGTCTGGGCGCGGGCNCNTGCGCTGTTNNAAGAACACAGCGCCGCCGTGTNACGCGNTCAGATCGGGCGGNTCACNCGCCCGGTCAACTCACCCGAATAGACGGTAGTAGATGCCGTCGGGCAGGAACTGCGCCAGCCGGAAGAAAAGCGAGAACCCGAAGGGGAAGCTTTTCTTAAANCTGCTGCCGCTCATNTGCTCGACCACTTGCTGCGCGGCGGCCTCGGGCTCCATCAAAAAGGGCATCTTGAAGTCGTTCTTGTCGGTCAGCTGCGTGCGGATGAAACCAGGATTGATCACCTGAACTTTCACGCCGGTCTTGCGCAGGTCGGCGTGCATACATTCCGCCAAGGACAAGGTGCCCGCCTTGGACGCCGTATAGCCGATAGACTTTGGCAGCCCGCGATAGGCCGTNAGNCTAGAGGTGATCACGATGTGGCCCGCGTCGCGCTTGACCATATCNGGCACCACTTCGCCCATCACGCGCACCAGCCCGGTGAGGTTCACATCGATCATNGTGGTCGCATGCTCCGGCTCCCACTCCTTGGCNCCAAAGGGCCAATAGGCCCCCGCCAGATAGACGACGCCATCCACCGGCCCGACGGCNTTGACNGCCGCNCGGANGCTGTCGATATCCTGCACGTCGATGGTCTGGTAGCTTGCGGAAACGGGCAGTTCATCGACCAGCGCCGCCAGCTTGTCTTCAGACCGGGCAGAGACGATGACCTCGGCCCCCAGTCGGCCCAGCTTATGTGCCAGNGCTTCGCCCAGTCCGGCGCTCGCCCCGATCAGCCAATAGCGTTTTCCTGTCCATTCGGTCATGCTGCGTCCTTTCTGCGGATGGTGGCGACCAATTCGGCCACCTTCACCCCNAATTTTCGGAACTGACTGCGGTTGATGATCGTGCCATCGCCGGTCAGATACATCCAGTCCACGGTATTCAGCAGGTGCCCGCCNACGTCATCGGGCAGCCTGATGGTGTATTTCGACTGCACCGTCGCACCGACGTTGCGNCCCTTGGCCGTGCCNTTGACGTCCGGNGCGGTGGCGGTGAAATGCCCCGTCTCGCCCAATGTGATCGTCCATGTGCGGTCTTGGGTCGTGTTGTCGTCATAGACGAAATGTTCGTCGATACGTGCGGTGTCGCCGTCCCATGTCACGTTGAAATCTGCCACGAAACTGCTGGTGACCCGCCCCGCGGGGCCAAAGATCACGCCTTCGCAAACCATGGCCCCGTCCAGATGTTTCGTCATGTCAAATACGGTGTAGTCATCCGCATAATCCGACGGCTTTTGCGCAGGGAAATCGGTGATCCGCCGCCGCGCCAGCCAGATTGCGGCCACCACTGCGGCCCCCAGAGCAAACTGCAACATGTCCATCATTCTTCATCATCCTTTTGCATCGGCGTGGCGGCCAGAAAACCGATGGCCAACAGCTTGAGCCCGCAAGGCACGCCAGCATAGAGCCATATGAGCGTCGAGATTGCCACCGGTCCATTGCCCGTCGTACCGCTGTCAAAGCCGGACGCCTGCAGGGTGGGAAGTAGCGTTATCGCCGCGAAGGCAAGGGCGAATTTCGACACCAGCGACCACAGCCCGAACCCCTCGGCGGCCTGCGGGGCGACCACCGCCATCCGCGCGGAGAACATCGCGGGCAGCAGTGTCAGGTCGGCCCCCAGCACCGCGCCAGAGGCGATGCAGACCAGCACGAACCACGCCACATCCCCCGCCCCCAGCAGCAAAGTCCCTGCAAACACAAGGATCGCCAAGCCCATTGCGGATAGCAGGACAGGTTTGGGGCTGAAACGCTCTGCCAGCTTGCCCCATAGCGGGGCGGCCACAGCAGCCGAAAGAAAGAAGAGCAACAGCAGCGCCCCCGCCCACCCCGGGGCACGCAGCACGCTTTCGACGTAGAACAGAAATAACGTAGATGTGACCGCGACAGGGGCCGCATTGAACAGCGCGATCAGCAGCAACCGACGGGCAATCGGATCGCGCAGGACCACACCCATCCCCGTAGGGCCCGCGATATCCGCGCCGCGCCATTCGCCCCGCATGGCAAGGACGCTGCCCAGACCAAGTGCGGCAAAACCGATGGCAAACCCTGTAAACGGGGCCCCCATCACCAGCCCCAGCATCACAGGCAGGACCGAGGCCACGCAGACACCCAGCAACGCCCCCGTCTCGCGCCAGCGCGCCAGCACCAGATGCCCGCGTCCGGGCAACTGCGCGGCTTTAGAGACCCCTTGCGCGTAAAAGCAGATCGTCAGAAAGCTGAACGCCGAAAACACCCCCGTCAGTGTCAGCGCGAACCACAACAGCGGCGGCAGCAAGGGCGGTACTGCGAACAGGGCAAACATCGATACAGCCATCAGGGCGACACCGACGGCGACAGCCGCGCCGCGCCTGTGACGCAAGGCTTGCGATAGCCGCCCCAGCAACGGGTCCTGCACCACATCCAACAGGCGCAGCGCAAAAAGCACCGTGCCCAAAGCCCCGAGAGACACCCCGTATTCATCAACAAAGAACTTGGGCGCGTGAATATAAATCGGCAGCCCCGCCGCCGCCAGAAGCGACGCAAACAGCGCATAGGCAGGCAGTTGATGCGCCGAACGGGTCACGTGCCCGACACGTCTTTCACCGGCGGTTCAGGACGCGGGCGATAGCCGCCGCCTTTCCACCACAGCTTTAGCGCCTGCCAGTGGATCAAGGCCAACACCCGCCGCGCCCCGAAGGGACGCCGCAGCAGCGACCACAGGATTGCCCGGTTCGTGAGAGGGCCACGACGGCCCGTCAGGGTGGCGATCAAACCCCCTTCGGACTGGGTATAATCGATCCAGACACCAATACGGTCGGCGCGGATATCAAAGCGAAAACTGTATCCCCCTTCGACCGGCTGAAATGGCGATACGTGGAAAATCTTGGTCGCGTGCAGATGATCTGTGGCCGTGATCGGGCGCAGGTCATCGTGGTGGCATAGATAGCTGTGCCGGTCACCGAAGGTATTCGATACCTCTGATATCACGGCGATCAGCGCCTCGTCCGCGCGGTGGCACAGCCAAAAACTGACAGGGTTGAACACATGCCCCAGCACGCGCGGTTGCGCCATCAGCTCTATCCGCGCGACGCCCGTGACTTCGTGCTGTGCCAGAACATCGCGCACCCACGCGGCCCCGCGACCCGCGCCTTTGGCTCCGCCGTGGTCTTCGTCCCACAGCGATGTCACGGCCCCGCGGTTGCGCCCGAACAACGCTGGTGTTTGCAGCGATGCCTCTGCATCCAGAACCACGTAATCGACCGAATAGCGAAAGCTGTTTTCGACCGCCCCCTTGCGCCCATGATAGGTCACACCACGGATATGATCGACGCNGGCGCTCATTCTGCGGCCAGTGCNACCTTNGCCTTGGCCCGCAGCCCCTGCACCACNTCAACAGCGCTAGAGAGCCCGTCCTCGTGGAAGCCATGCTTCATCCANGCGCCGCAGAACCANGTATTCTGCGTGCCGTTGAAGGCGCGCACCTGCTCTTGTGCGGCCAGCGCGCCCAGATCATAGACCGGATGGCGCAGGGTGACCTGATCATAGATCAGCTCTTCGCGGATCGGGCGCTTGGTATTGAGCGTCACNAAATGCGGGTCGTCCATCGGGATCGGTTGCAGCGAGTTCATCCAGTAGGTCAGGTCGATCCGGTCGGACTTCTGCCCCTTATCCTCGGCATAGATCCACGAGGCCCAGGTCTTGCGCAGCTTGGGCATAACAGAGGCATCGGCATGTAGCACCACGTCGTTAGGCTGGTATTTCACCGCNCCCAAGGCCGCACGCTCTGCCGCGCTTGGGTCGGCCAGAAGGGCAAGCGTNTCATCCGAATGGCTNGCAAAGACGACCTCGTCAAACGCTTCCCATTCCGCGCCATGGGTTTTCACCTCTGCGCCCAAGGGCGTGCGGCGGACGGATTGCACNGGCGTGCCAAGGCGAATGTCGACGCCCTTGGCTGTCAGCGATGCNCCCAGACGGTTCACATATTCCTGNGACCCGCCCTNAACCGTATACCACTGGTGCTGGCCTGTGTGGCTCAGCAAGGCGTGGTTCTCGAAGAAGTCGATCATGGAATAGGCNGGGAAATCCATGATCTTGTCCACCGGCGTCGACCAGATCGCGCCCGACAGCGGCGTCAGGTAGTATTTGCGAAAATATTCACCCGCGCCNAGCTTGTCCAAGAACCCCGCGATGGTCAGCGTACGGTCTTGCGCCAGNTTGGTCGCCGTGCTGTTGAACCGCACGATATCGGTCAACATACGCAGGAATTTCGGATTCAGCGCATTGCGTCGCTGCGCGAAGATCGAATCCAGCGTCATCAGCCCGTATTCCAACCGCCCCCCATCGATGGAGGCCCCGAAGCTCATGTTGGATTTGACCACCGGCACNTCNAGCTCTTTGAACAGCGCGGCGAGGTTGGGATAATTGGCGTAGTTGAACACGATAAAGCCCGTATCTACAGGCTGGTCGCCGTTCTTGCCCGCCATCTTCGTGCGCGCGTGNCCNCCCAGACGGGGGCAGCTTTCGAACAAGGTCACCTGATGGTCGTCGCCCAGCATATGCGCCGCCCCCATGCCGGAAATACCCGCGCCGATGACGGCAATCTTTCGGTGGCCTGCCAAAGAGCGGTTCTGTGGCGGGTCGATGGCTTCAAATGGCATAAGGCGAGAATTTCCAGTCTGTCAGATTTGTATCGGCAGTTTCGGGGATACACGGGCTGGACGGTACAGGAGTTGCAGTTAATCAGACACTAACTACGACTTTTTGTGACACCCTTGTCGTGGCTCCTCGCTTAGATAGCCCGTCAGGGCCGTTTGTCAGGGCGCGAAAGNGGCACAACGCGANTATCCTGCTCTGACAGTTCTTCGAAATCGAAATTATCCAGTTTTGCCGCNCGTTTACCCGCGCGTTCAGCAGCCGTGCCCAAACCTTCAAGATCAGCGCGGGCCTGCCCGAAATGGGTGTTCAGCTTGCCAACACGTTCGACCACGATCTCGACATCGCGGTGCAGCATCTTGAGCGTTTTGCGGATAGCCCCTGCCTGTTCCCGCATCCGCGCATCCTTGAGGATCGCGCGCATCGTATTCAGCGTTGCCATGCAGGTGGTCGGNGATACGATCCAGACCCGCGCATCAAAGCCTTCGCGGACGAGTTCAGGGAAGTTCGCATGCAGCTCGGCATAGACGGCTTCCGAGGGCAGGAACATCAGCGCGCCATCCGCGGTCTCGCCCTCGATGATGTATTTCGTGGTGATCGCCTGAATATGCGACTTGACCGCAACCCGCATGGCGCGGGCGGCATCCTTGACCTCGTATTCCGTCTTGGCACGGCGCAGGGCTTCGTAGGCTTCAAGCGGGAATTTACTGTCGATCACGATCGGGCCGGGCGGGTTCGGCAGGTGGATCAGNCAATCCGCGCGCCTGCCGTTGGAAAGCGTCGCCTGCATCGTATAGCTGTCACTTGGCAGCGCCTTAGAGACGATATCGTGCAGCTGGATTTCACCGAATGCGCCACGGGTCTGTTTGTTGCTCAGGATATCCTGCAGCGACAACACGTCGCCCGACAGTTTGGTGATATTGTCCTGCGCCTTGTCAATCGCGGCCAGCCGTTCCTGTAGCTGGGTCAGGCTGGTCGTCGTCTGCTTGCTGGAACCGTGAAGTGTCGCGCTCATGCGTTCCTGCATCTCTGCCAAGGACCGGGCAGAGCGGGCCGCGTTCTCGGCCAGCCGGTCCTGCATTTGTTGCTGCACATGGGCCATGCGGGCCTCGATGCTTTGCACCATCTGGGCCTGTGCATTGGCTTGGGTATCCGACACGGTTTGCAAGCCNCCGCGCAGTTGTTCCTGCCCCATGCCAAGCTGTTGCACATGGCCGCCCAGTATCTGCATCTGTCGCGCCAGCGGGGCCGCGACCCGCGCCGACCGCCCCGCCGCACGCACCGCCATCACCAGCAGGATCAGCACGAGCAAGACCACGCCCCCGCCGCCAATCAGCAACAGCATGGCAGGGTCTGTCAGCGCGTAGGTTTCACCGCCAAGCTGGATCATGTGCGCCCGAACAGACGTTCGATATCGCTCAACTTCAGCTCGACATAGGTGGGGCGGCCGTGGTTGCACTGGCCGGAATGGGGCGTCGCCTCCATCTCGCGCAGCAGCGCGTTCATTTCCTCGCCCCGCATCCAGCGGCCCGAGCGGATGGAACCGTGACAGGCCACACGGCTGAGGATCGCCTCGATCCGGGCCTGTAACGTGTTGCTTTCGTTCTGATCCGCGAGCTCATCAAGGATATCCAGCACCATCGCCTTGGCGTCCACTGTGCCAAGGATCGCGGGCGTTTCGCGCACGGCAATGGCACTGCCGCCAAAGGGTTCGATCCCCAGTCCAAACCGCGCGAGGTCTTCCGCGACCTCAAGCAGCCGCGCGCAGTCCGACGCTGACAGATCCACGATCTCGGGGATCAGCAAGGCCTGCGCCGCGACACCGTTTTCGGCCATCTGGCGTTTCAGCTTTTCATAGACCAGTCGTTCATGCGCCGCGTGCTGGTCCACGATGACCATGCCCGTCGCCGTCTGTGCGATGATGTAATTCTCGTGCACCTGTCCCCGCGCGGTCCCAAGGGGGAAGTCCGGCGCGGGTTCGGCGGCGGGAGTGTGTGCATCGTGTGCGTCGTGGGTCTGAGTGTCGTGGGTCTGGACGTCAGCGCCGCCAGCCTCGTACTGGGGGGGCGTTTCAACACGGCCCCACATGCCGGCGGTTTCGGCAAAGCCGGGTTCGGGCGCTTGCGCCTGATAGGCAGCGCTGCGCGCACCAAGCGAGGGGCGGTCCATCTGATACACCCGCGCACCGGGCTGTTCGGGGCGCATCGCCCCCAAAGTCGCATTCGCCACGGTGGTCGAGGCACGGTGCCCCGCATCCGCCAGCGCATGGCGCAGCGCCGATACGATCAACCCGCGTGCCAGTCCGGGATCGCGAAAGCGCACTTCGGATTTGGCCGGGTGGACGTTCACATCCACAAGCTTGGGATCGCAATCGACGAACAATGCGGCGGCGGGATGGCGGTCACGGCTCAGCAGGTCGAAATAGGCCCCGCGCAACGCCCCCACCAGCAGCTTGTCACGGACGGGACGCCCGTTCACAAACAGGTATTGCGTCACGGCAGAGCCGCGCGAATAGGTCGGCAGGGCCGCGTAGCCCGTCAGGTGCAGCCCTTCGCGTTCGGCATCGATGGCCAGCGCGTTTTCAGCAAANTCGCGCCCNAGCACTTGCGCCAAACGCCCGTGCAGCGCGGCGAACATATCGCCCTGTTCGGCCTCGGCGCGAAACACCTCGCGGCCCGGTCCGTCGCCGGACACATCGCGCAGGGTGAAACGCACGAAGGGTTCCGCCATCGCCAGCCGCTTGATGATGTCAGAGATCGCCTGCGCCTCGGCGCGATCGGTGCGCAGGAACTTCAACCGTGCGGGCGTGGCAAAGAAGAGATCGCGCAGGGTGACGACGGTACCACCATTCAGCGCAGCAGGGCGCACAGGGCCGGTCACGCCGCCGTTGACTGAAATCTCGGCCCCGTCCTGTCCGGCAACACGGCTGCAAATGGTCAGCCGCCCGACAGCCCCGAGCGAGGGCAGCGCCTCGCCGCGAAAACCGAAGGTGTGGATGTTCAGCAGGTCCGTCCCGTCGATCTTCGAGGTCGCGTGCCGGGACAGCGCCAGCGTCAGATCGTCCGCGGCGATGCCGCAGCCGTCGTCGGTGACGCGGATCAGGGTCTTGCCACCATCGGCATATTCCACCGTGATTTGCCGCGCGCCTGCATCAATTGCGTTCTCGACCAGCTCCTTGACCGCAGAGGCAGGGCGTTCAACGACCTCTCCGGCGGCGATACGGTTAATTGCCGAGTCGTCGAGCTGCCGGATCACCGGGCGATTTTCGCTTATATTGGGGTTTGGATGCGCCATGCGGCTAGACCTAGCATAGAGGCGCGCGATTCTGAAAGCCGCGAATACGGATGGTTAACGCTCGTCGGCGAGGTTAATCCTGTGTGGCTGCATTGAACCAGGCGACGATCTCGGCGCGTTCGCTGGCCTGCATATGGCTTAAGTTGGCGGGGGGCATCGCATCTGTCACACCCGCTTGCAAATAGATCTGTTTGGCCGCGCTGGCGATCTGATGTTCTGTCTCAAGCCGGATGGATTTCGGCGGCCAAAGCAGCCCGTCCCACGCGGGTTCCGCCGCATGACACATGCTGCACCGACCGCGCACGATATCATGCACCCGGTCAAACCCTTCGGCCTGGGCAAAGCGCAGTGCGGGGCCGGTGGCCTCTTCCGGCTCGACGCTGCGGAACATCGGCGCGGTCGACAGCCACATGATCGTGACGAACAACAGCGCGGTGACCGCCCATGTCCACGTCGGATTGCCCTGACGCGCATGCAGGCTGTTGAAGTAATGGCGGATCGTGACCCCCATCAGAAACACCAATGCTGCAATCAGCCAGTTCATTTCCGACGCGAAGGCCAGCGGGTAGTGGTTGCTGAGCATCAGGAAGATGACCGGCAAGGTCAGATAGTTATTATGCGTGCTGCGCTGTTTGGCGATCTTGCCGTATTTCGCATCCGGCACCCGCCCCGCCTTGAGGTCGGCCACCACGATCCGCTGGTTCGGCATGATAATGAAGAACACGTTCGCCGACATGATCGTCGCGGTGAACGCGCCCAGATGCAGCAACGCTGCACGCCCCGAGAAGACCGAGGTATAGAAATAGGCCATCCCCACAAGGATCACATAGAGGCCGATCATCAGCCTTGTGTTGTTATCGCCGAATTTGCTTTTGCAGATCTGGTCGTAGACCAGCCAACCAAAGCCAAGCGACAACAGGGAAATCCCCACGGCCTGCCAGTTCGCCAGTTCCGCGACAGTGGGATCGACAAGATAGAATTCCGCCCCGAGGTAGTAGACCAGGATCAGCAAGGCAAAGCCGGAAAGCCACGTCGAATAGCTTTCCCATTTGAACCAGATCAGATCGTCGGGCATCTGCGCGGGGGCCACCAGATATTTCTGCACGTGATAGAACCCGCCGCCGTGGACCTGCCATTCTTCCCCGTCCGCGCCGGTTTTGAGGTTGCGGTCGCGGTGCAGGCCCAGATCCAGCGCGATAAAGTAGAACGACGACCCGATCCACGCGATGGCCGTGATGACATGCACCCAGCGAACGGCAAACTCGATCCAAGCGCCAATGGCGGCCATATCGTACATGGGGTGGCTCCTTAGTGTAGCGTCTTGGGTGTATGCGGCAGTTTACCCTTAGAACTGCCTGACAACCCGCCCGAGACTTCCTCGGTTGATTCCTCTGCCAGTTCTTCGGGCAGAAGCAGGTTCAGTACAATAGCAATCAGGGCCGCGGGTAGCAGACCGCTGGTCAGCAGGATCTTGGCCGTGTCGGGCAGGTGTTGCACCGCGCCGGGCTCCAGCTGAAGCCCCAGACCGATCGAGATCGAGATGGCAAAGATCACCATATTGCGGCGGTTCCAGTCCACGTCGGACAACATCGACATGCCAGCGGCCACGACCATGCCGAACATCACGATAACCCCGCCGCCCAAAACCTCGATCGGGATGGTGCGGATCACGCCGCCGACCTTGGGGACCAGCCCGCAGAGGATCAGGAACAGCGCGCCGACGGTGACGACGTGGCGGCTCATCACGCCTGTCATGGCGATCAGGCCGACGTTCTGGCTGAAGGAGGTGTTGGGCAGCCCCCCAAAAAGACCGGCGACGGCGGACCCGATCCCGTCGGCATAGGTCGCGCCCTGGATTTCGCGGTCGGTCGCTTCGCGGCCCGCGCCGCCCTTTGTGATCCCGGCAACGTCGCCCACGGTTTCAATCGCCGAGATAAACGCCATTAGACAAAAGCCGATGATCGCCGCTGCCGAAAACTCGAACCCGTATTTCAGCGGATTGGGCAGCGCGAAGGCGGCAGAGCGTGACCACGACCCGCTGATGTCGCCAAAGCTGAGCATCCCCACGGCCAGCGCATAGATATACCCCACGATCAAGCCGATCAGCACAGCCGAGATTGACAGCATCCCGCGGGTGAAAAACTTGATCCCCAATGTGACAAAGATCACCACCAGCGCGGCCGACCAGTTCAGCAGGCTGCCATAGGCAGGCGTGCCAATCGCGGGCACACCACCGGCAGCGTATTGGATCCCCACCTTGACCAGCGCCAGGCCGATCATCGTGACCACCAGCCCCGTGACAAGCGGCGGCAGCGCAAATCGGATCTTGCCGATGAACAGCCCCAGAAAGGCGTGGAACATACCGCCGATCACAACGCCTCCGAACAGCGCGGCAAGCCCGTCCACACCCTTGCCCGCCACCAGAGGGATCATGATGGGGATGAACGCGAAAGACGTGCCCTGCACAATCGGCAGCCCTGCCCCGACAGGCCCCAGCGTCAGCGTTTGCAGCAGCGTCGCGACACCGGCAAACAGCATCGACATCTGGATCAGGTACAGCAGTTCGGGAAAGTCGGGCGAGTTCGACCCGAACCCAAAGCCCGCCGCGCCCGCGATGATGATGGCGGGGGTGACATTGGACACGAACATCGCCAGCACGTGCTGAACCCCCAGAGGAATAGCGCGATACAGCGGCGGCATGTAATTGGGGTCGCGCAGTTGTTCCGGCGTGCCGATGGCGTGGCGTGTCATATCAAATGTCCCTTGTTGATCACTGGCCGCTATTTGTGCGGTCCGATTATCTGCGGGGTTTACCCCTTGATCACATAAGGCGGGTCCAGCGGGTATTCGTCAAGGTTGGGGCTGGTGCCGATGCGGTCCACCACGGCGAAAAGCCCGGGCTCTGCCAAAGGGGTAAGCACGCCGTGCCATGTCCCGCGCCGAAAGTTCACGCCTTGATGCGGTGCCGTCAAGAACGCCAGCGGTGTGCCGGGGATATCGCCCTCGTCGGGAGCCACGATCACAAGAAACGGCGCGCCTGTCAGTGGCAGGAAGGCTTGCGACCCTTCGGGGTGCCGTTCAAGCAGGTCCAACTGGTACGGCAGACGACGGGCCTGCGCGTTAAAGATGCTGATGCCCGCGCGACCGTCGGGCCCGAAATCCAGCTTTGCCAGATCATGGTGCCGCCCACACAGCCCCGCGTTGATGATCCGGTCCGGCGCGCCCGACGCGTCCAGCACTTCACCGAAAGGGGCGAAGGCATCTGCGGTCAGGGGCTGCACAGTGATCTCGCGCGGGCTCATAGCGACAGCGGCATGTGGCGGTTCACGTCCTTATACAGCAGATAGCGGAAGGGTTCTTGCCCCGTTGCGATACAGGCCTGCGGACAAAAAGCGCGCAGCCACATGAAATCGCCCGCTTCAACCGGCACCCAGTCGCGGTTCAGCAAATAATCAGCCGTGCCCTGAATGACGTAAAGCCCGTGCTCCATCACATGGGTCTCTGCGAAAGGGATGCGCCCGCCCGGTTGGAAGGTCACGATATTGACGTGCATGTCGTGGCGCAGATCGCCTGGGTCCGCGAAACGCTGGGTCGCCCAAGCGCCATCAGTATCGGGCATGGCGATCGGCGCGACTTCGTCGTCATGGGTCACGAATGCCTCCGGCGCATCCAAGCCGTCCACGGGCACATAGCGCTTGCGCACCCAGTGCAGGCCGCAAGGCGTATCGCCGGTGTTCCACAGCGTCCATTTGGCCGCGGGCGGAATATAGGCGTAAGACCCTGCCACAAGATCATACCCCTGCCCGTCCAGCGTCAACCGCGCGCGGCCTGTGGCCACGAACAAGACCGCTTGCGCCTGCGCGTCCGGCTCGGGCGTGTCGCTGCCACCCTTGGGGGCAAGCTCTACCGCGTATTGCGCGAAGGTTTCGGCAAATCCGGTCAGCGGCCGCGCCAGTACCCACGCGCGTGTGTTTACCCATCCGGGCAGCAAGCTGGTGACGATGTCCCGCTGCACCGAGGCAGGGATCACCGCGTAGGCGTCCGTGAACACAGCCGTGCTTTCAGGAGAGACAGTCTGGTCGGGCAGACCGCCGGGGGGGAAGGCATAGGTCATAGCATATCCTCTAAACGCAGCCGTGCGATCCGTTCGACCTGTGCGCATGCGGTGGTAAATTCATCTTCGGTTGCGTTGGCGATGCGGGTCTCGAACTGGCGCAGGATGCCGTCCTTGTCGTGATCCTTCACCGCGATGATAAAGGGAAACCCGTGTTTCGCGACGTATTGGCTGTTCAACGTCTCGAAGCGGGCGCGCTCGGCATCGGTCAAGGCGTCCAGCCCGGCGCTGGCTTGTTCTTGCGTGCTTTCAGCCGTCAGCCGTTTGGCCGCCGCCAGCTTGCCCGCCAGATCGGGGTGCGCGGTCAGCACGCCCAAGCGTTCCGCCCGCGTCGCCGACCGGAACATCCGCGCCAAAGCATTATGTATCCCCGCGACAGAGTTGTGCGCGGGCCCAAGTTCAAGGTCATAGGCGCGTTCGGCGATCCACGCTGAATGTTCGAACACCCCACCGAATTTCGCGACAAAGCTGGCGCGGTCCATCTGGTCCAGACGCAGGCGCGGCTGAGGCGGATGGGTGACTCGCCAATGGTCAGCGATGTCGATGCGGCGCGGCGTCCAGACGCCTTCGAACCCTTTGATGTAGTCGATAAAGCGTTTCAGCGCCTGTATCCGTCCGGGTCGCCCGATCAGACGGCAATGCAGCCCGACCGACATCATCTTGGCCTGCCCGGCGCTGCCTTCGGCATAAAGCGCATCGAAGGTATCGCGCAGATAGGCATAGAACTGATCGCCCGAATTAAAGCCCTGCGGCGTGGCAAAGCGCATATCGTTGCAATCAAGAGTATAGGGGATAATCAGCTGATCGCGCCCTGCCACCTGCATCCAATAGGGCAGATCATCGTCGTATGTATCCGAGATATAGTCGAAGGCCCCCGTCTCTGACGCCAGCGCGACCGTGTTCACAGAGCTGCGCCCCGTGTACCAGCCACGCGGCGCTGTGCCGACGACCTCGCGGTGCAGGCGGATCGCCTCGTCCATGTCGGCGCTTTCGACCTCGGCGGTGTGGTCCTTGTAATCGATCCATTTCAGCCCGTGGCTTGCGATTTCCCAATCGGCCTGGGTCATCGCCTCTACCTGCTGCGGGGACCGCGCCAAGGCGGTGGCGACGCCATAAACGGTAACAGGGATCTCGGCACCCGTGAACAGACGGTGCAACCGCCAAAAGCCCGCCCGCGCGCCGTAGTCATAGATGGATTCCATGTTCCAGTGACGTTGCCCCGGCCAAGGGGCGGCCCCGACGATCTCGGACAAGAAGGCCTCTGACGCGGCATCCCCGTGAAGCAGACAGTTCTCGCCGCCTTCTTCATAGTTCAGCACGAATTGCACCGCGATCCGCGCGCCGCCCGGCCATTGTGCATCAGGCGGTGTGGGGCCGTAGCCGTGAAAATCACGAGGGTAGCGTGTCATGGGATCGTCCTTTGGTCAGCGCCTGCGCGCGCGGGGAAACCGCGCGCTGCGGGCCGTTGTTTTNGTCAACCAACGGTTTTCTGGCACTGATTTTTCGCAATGTACAGCCAGCCAACCCTTCCCGAAAGGTCGGCCGGCTGCCAGATCGGCTCGAGTGGCCCTGCTCTCTTATAGCGAAAGTTCTAAGGCGCTGGCCGGCCTGAAACTTAAACACATGCGGGGGGCATATCGGGCGGGAAAGTGAGTGGAAGGGGCCGCTCTTGCTGCGCTATGCAACACGAGTCCTGTCGGCCCCTGCCCAATGATCGTCGCACCACGTGCGACTTGCCCGATCATAAGAATTCTGTCCCCCAGAATACATACTCGGATTGTATGGGTCGCTGGCAGGCAACACCTCCGATTGAATGTTGTGTACCATATAGGCGCAGGATGATTCGCGGCTCAAGCAAAAACGATTCGGTAGGCGAATTATTTTTCGCCATCGCCCGAATCACCGCCTCTTTCAGCGCGGACGCGCCCAGAAAGCCGCCCANCAATCCGCCATTGACCTAGCCCGACACCCGCCTATCGTAAGGGTCCAACGGATCAGGAAAGACCCCACCCATGGCAAACGGCTATTTGACGACGCATGTTCTGGACACCGCNCGCGGCCGCCCCGCAGGCGGGCTGGAAATCACGCTTTACCGGATCGAGGGGGCCAACCGCATGAANCTGGTGCAGATGACCACCAATGCTGACGGTCGCACCGACACGCCGATCTTGCCCAAGGGTCAGTTTGCGGCTGGCACCTACGAGCTGGTGTTCGAAGCCGGGGCCTATCTTGATGCCATCGGAGCGGAGCCCGAAGCACCGCGNTTCCTNGACCAGATCCCCCTNCGCTTTGGCATTTCGGATGCGGATGCGCATTATCACGTGCCNCTTTTGCTATCGCCGTTCGGCTATTCAACCTATCGCGGCAGCTGAACGCCGCTGGCGGATGTGACGTGAGGGCGCGATGCTTGCATTGCGCCGTTGCCCCGTGGCACATTGCCTGTCTGATCAGACAGGAAAGCGCCCATGTCCACGCATGTATATGACCCGACCGAACTGGCCCAAAGCCACCTGCCACAGGTGACGGAACCCCGCAATCCGGGGATGCCGCTGGATATGGATTGGGTGCGCGCCGTGCAGGTGAACTCCTCTGCGGTGGAGCGCCGCGCCGCGGGTTTGCCCGCGCGCCGTTCCGTGAAGAAAGAGTATCAGGCCGCGTGGCTGCTGCGCGCCGTCAGCTGCATCGATCTGACCACGCTGTCAGGGGATGATACCGCNCGCCGTGTCGAGCGGCTTTGTGCGAAGGCACGTCAACCGATTGCGCCCGCGCTGCTGGACGCGCTTGGCATGTCGCAGATCACCGTGGGCGCGGTCTGTGTCTACCACGAGATGATCGCCCCCGCCAAAGCAGCACTGCAGGGCACAGGCATCCCGATTGCCGCCGTCTCGACAGGATTTCCCGCNGGTCTCTCCCCGTTCGAGCTGCGTCTGCGCGAGATCGAGATGAGCGTCGCCGCCGGAGCCGCCGAGATCGANATCGTTATTTCGCGCCGCCATGTGCTGTCAGGCGACTGGCAGGCGCTGTATGATGAAATGCGNGCCTTCCGNGCCGCTTGTGGCGATGCGCATGTCAAGGCNATCCTCGCGACCGGAGAGTTGGGCAGCCTGCGCAANGTCGCGCGTGCCTCGCTGATCTGCATGATGGCGGGTGCTGACTTCATCAAGACCTCCACCGGNAAGGAAAGCGTNAATGCGACCCTGCCCGTGACCCTCGTGATGATCCGCGCGATCCGCGACTATTTCGACCGCACCGGCTTTCGCNTTGGCTACAAGCCCGCGGGCGGGATATCGAAGGCGAAGGACGCGCTGGTCTATCTGGCCATGATGAAAGAGGAATTGGGCGACCGCTGGTTGCAGCCCGACCTCTTCCGTTTCGGGGCCTCGTCGCTATTGGGCGACATCGAACGTCAGCTCGACCACCATGTGTCGGGCAGCTATTCCGCAAGCCATCGTCACGCCATCAGCTGAGCCGCGTGAAACCAATGTCGGATTTGAGTATTTTGAAAAGGGTGAACCCATGAGCGTGTCCGAAATCTATGAAACCATGGACTATGGGACGGCACCGGAAAATGCCGCTGACGCACTGGCGTGGCTGGTCGATCANGGCAGCCGTTTCGGGCATTTCATCGACGGCGCGTTCACCGAGGCGCGGGATGATTTCGAAAGCCGCANCCCNGCCANTGGCAATGTGCTGGCAACGTTGACGCAGGCCAGCCAGGCAGAGGTCGACACCGCGGTTGCCGCGGCGCGCAAGGCACAGCCCAAATGGGCCAAGCTGGGCGGTCACGGGCGGGNGCGTTTCCTTTATGCCCTGGCGCGGTTGCTGCAGAAACACAGCCGGTTGTTCGCCGTGCTGGAAACGCTGGACAACGGCAAACCCATNCGCGAGGCGCGCGATGTGGATGTGCCCTTGGCGCAGCGGCATTTCTATTACCANGCGGGCATGGCCCANTTGATGGANTCCGAGCTACCCGACGCAGAAGCGCTTGGCGTATGCGGGCAGATCATCCCGTGGAACTTCCCGCTGCTGATGCTGGCGTGGAAGGTGGCCCCTGCTTTGGCGATGGGGAATACGGTGGTATTGAAACCGGCGGAGTATACGTCGCTGACCGCNCTGCTGTTTGCNGATATCTGTGTGCAGGCNGGCCTGCCCAAGGGTGTCGTGAATATTGTTACCGGTGACGGTGCCGTGGGCGAGATGATCGTGCAGGCTGAGGTNGACAAGATCGCCTTTACCGGATCGACCCCTGTCGGGCGGCGCATCCGCGAGGCGACCGCCGGAAGCGGCAAGGCGCTGACGCTCGAGCTGGGGGGCAAGTCGCCCTATATCGTTTTCGACGATGCNGATCTGGATTCAGCCGTCGAGGGGTTGGTCGACGCGATCTGGTTCAATCAGGGACAGGTCTGCTGTGCAGGCTCTCGCCTGCTGGTGCATGAGCCTGTGGCGGATCGGTTCTATGCCAAGCTGCGGGCGCGGATGGNGAAGCTGCGGGTCGGTGACCCGCTGGACAAATCCGTGGATGTGGGCGCGCTGGTGGACCCCGTTCAGGTGCAGCGCGTGACCGAAATGGTCGCCGCCAACACCAGTGGCGAGGTGTTTACCGCGGGCGATATCCCCGCGACCGGATGCTATTATCCGCCCACATTGATCACCGGCATGAACCCTGCCGATCCNTTGATGCAGGACGAGATCTTTGGCCCCGTGCTGGTATCCACCACNTTCCGCNCCCCTGCCGAGGCGGTCGAGCTGGCCAATAACANCCGCTACGGGCTGGCGGCGACGGTCTGGTCCGAGAACATCAACCTCGCGCTGGATATCGCGCCCAAGCTGGTATCGGGCATCGTCTGGGTGAATGGCACCAATATGATGGATGCGGCGGCGGGCTTTGGCGGTGTGCGCGAAAGCGGCTTTGGCCGCGAAGGCGGCTGGGAAGGGCTGGCGGCCTATACCCGTCCGAAAACCACGCAAAAACCGTTGAAAGAGATCACGGCCTTTTCCGGCAGCGGCACGCCAGCGGACCCGATCGACCGGACGGCCAAGCTTTATATCGGCGGCAAGCAAAGCCGCCCCGACAGCGGCTATTCCGCACCGGTCTGGGGCAAGTCCGGCGATCTGCTGGGCCATGTCTCGCTCGCGTCGCGCAAGGATGTGCGCAATGCCGTGGAAGCGGCTCATGCCGCAAAGGGGTGGAGCAAGACCACCGGTCATCTGCGCGCGCAGATCCTCTATTATATCGCTGAAAATCTGGCGGCACGCGGGGATGAATTCGCACGGCGTCTGGATGCGATGCAGGGCGCTAAAACCGGTAAATCCGAGGTCGATCTCGCGGTCAAACGTCTGTTCACCTACGCAGCCTGGGCCGACAAGTATGATGGACAGGTGCATGGCGTACCGATCCGCGGCGTGGCGCTTGCCATGAAGGAACCTGTGGGCGTNATNGGNGCNCTTTGCCCGGCGGAGGCACCGTTGCTGGGGCTGATCTCTTGCATGGCACCGGCGATTGCGATGGGTAACCGGATCATTTTGTCCGCCAGCGGCCCCTTCCCNCTTGCTGCGACGGATTTCGTGCAGGTGCTTGAAACCTCTGACGTGCCGGCGGGTGTGGTGAATATCCTGACCGGCCCGCAGAAGGACATTGCCGAAACACTGGCGCGGCATATGGANGTGGATGCGGTCTGGAGCTTTGGCGACAAGGCGCAAAGCGAAACCGTGGAGCGGGCCAGCGCGCAAAACCTGAAGCGCACATGGGTCAACAACGGCATGGCCCGCGACTGGGATGGNGCAGAGGGTGAAGGCAAAGCGTTCTTGCACGCCGCGACCGAGGTCAAGAATATCTGGNTCCCTTACGGCGAATAACCTGCCGATGTCCTCAAACGAAAACGGGCGCTGAGAAGCGCCCGTTTTTTTTGTGTCCGGTCTTGTGTTGAAGGCAGCGGTCAGTCGCTTTCCTGCGCCGTGGCCTCGATCCCTTCGGGTTGGCCGACAACAACAAAGGCCAGCCCGTCAGGGTCCAGCAGGTCGNCGGCAACACGTTTCACATCGTCCAGCGTCACCGCCTCGACCTTGTCGTTGCGCGTGGCNATATAGTCGATGGGCAGGTCGATCATCTGCATCCCCACAAGGATGCTCGCGATGGTCTGGTTGCCGTCAAAACGCAGCGGGTAGGAGCCTGTGATATAGGTCTTGGCATCGTCCAACTCTTGCTGGGTCACGCCCTCGGCCGCGGCTTTGGCCCATTCGTCCTTGATCACATCCATCGCCTGCCCGATCCGGTCGTTCGCCGAACTGACCGATCCTTGCCATGTTTCAGCCAGATCCATCGGCACCAGATAGGAATAGACGCCATAGGTCAGCCCGCGNTTCTCGCGCACTTCGGTCATCAGACGGCTTTCAAACGANCCNCCGCCAAGCACTTGGTTCAACACGGTCGCGGCAAAGAAATCATCATCCTTCTGGGAAATGCCCTTTTGCGCAAAAATCGCGACAGATTGGGGCGTCGGGAAATCGACGACCGTGGTGCCCGACGGGATAGAGACCTCGGCCTGTGGGGGCAGCGGTGCACCGGTTTCNGGCAGNTCGCCCAACAGTTCGTCAAGCATCAGGCCCAGCTCTTCTGGCGTGATGTCCCCCACCGCACCGATGAAGATACGGTCGCGCGCCAGCACATCCTTATGTGCCGCGACAAGGTCATCGCGTGTCAGAGCGGTCACCGTTTCTTCGGTCCCGCTGAGCGGCGAGCCGTANGGGTGATCGCCATACAGCAGCTCGTCCATCTTTTTNCGCGCGATATCGTTCGGGTCTTTCGCGCTGGAGCGNATNCCCGAAAGCACCTGCCCGCGCACCCGTTCAATCGCATCCGGGTCAAACCGGGGCGTCTGCAACGCCTGNTTCAACAGCGCGATCGACGCGTCCTGATTTTCGGTGAGAAACCGCGAGGATACGGANAGCGCGTCGTCATCCACGCTGAACCGGAAGCTGCTGGCCAGCCCTTCGGCGGCACGGGCGAAATCGCGTGCGTCCATGTCACCGGCCCCCTCTTCCAGCAGGCCCGTCATCAGGTTGATTGCGCCGCGTTTTTCGGGGGCATCCAGCGATGCACCGCCGCGAAAGCGCACATCAAGTGCGACGAAGGGGATCGAANGTTCCTCTACCAGCCACGCGGTGATGCCACCGGGGGANGTNACCTCTTGGATGTCCACNTCNGCCCGGGCGGGCAGCGCGGCCAGAACCGTCAGGACGATTGCNTAAAACAGTCTCATTCCGTCACCTCTTCGCGCATCAGCCACCCTGTGACAGAGGCTTCGCGGTTAAACACATCTTNGGCGGCCTGCATGATGTCTTCGGCTGTNACGGCCTCAAGCACATCCGGCCANTCCTGCACGTCCTGCACNGTCAACCCGATGGCAAGGGCGCTGCCATAGCGGTTGGCGACGCTGTCGGCGTTATCGCGGGCATAGATTTGTTCGGCACGGACCTGTTGCTTGATCCGTTCAAGTTGCTCGGCATCCACCCCGTCTTTCATGAAACCCGCGATGGCGGCGTCCATGGCATCTTCGGCGTCCTGCAAGGACACGCCCGGTTGCGGCACGACGACAAGGTTAAAAGTCGTATCGTCCAGCGATTGACCGCTATAGAACGCCGCTGAATAGGTCGCGACNGGNGNGTCAAACTGCAGTTTTTCGGCGAAATACGATGTAGTGCCACCGCCCAGCAGTTCGGCCANCATGGTCAGGGCCGCTGCGGTTTTCTGGTCGCCGGGATCNCGTTCCTGCGCCAGATAGGATCGGCTGACGTATTCCTGTGCAACGCGGTCATCGCGAAAGATCAGGCGACGNTCGGCGGTCTGTGGCGGCTCTTGCGTCCTCGATCGGTCGGGCAGATCCGGATTGGCGGGGATCTTGCCGTAATANTGNTCTGCCANGGTGCGAACGTTTTCAGGCTCTACATCCCCAGACACGACAAGGATCGCGTTGTTGGGGGAGTAATACAGCTTGTAGAAATCCAGCGCATCCTGCAGGTCCAGCGCGCGCATCTCGTGCATCCATCCGATGATCGGCGTGCCGTAGCGGTGGTTGAGGTATTGCGCGGCATTAAGCTGTTCACGGAACAGCGCGCTCGGGTCATTTTCGGTGCGCTGGTTGCGTTCTTCGATGATCACATCCCGTTCGGTCGCGATGTTTTCCGGTGTCAGGCGGATGTTTTTCATCCGGTCGGATTCCATCTGCATCATCAGCTCAAGCCGGTCTGCAGCAACCCGTTGGAAATAGGCGGTATAATCATAACTGGTGAAGGCGTTATCGCGCCCGCCATTCTTGGCAACNGTGGCTGAAAACTCGCCCGACTNCATCTTGTCGGTGGCTTTAAAAAGCAGGTGTTCCAGAAAATGCGCCACGCCCGACGACCCTTTGGGTTCGTCCGCCGAGCCAGCGCGGTACCACACCATCTGCTGCACAGCGGGGGCGCGGTGGTCTTCGACGACCACGACCTCCATCCCGTTGTCCAAGGTGAAATGCGTGACGTCTTCGTTGTCACGCGCAAGCGCGGCTGTGGTGGGCAGCGCAAGCGCCAATAGGGCCCCGAGGGCCGGTAATCTGATCATGGTCGGTCCTTTGAGCAGGGTCCTGAGACCTCTTACTTACGCCACCCCACGGGGTGATCAAGGGACCTAACAGAATTGTAATTCGGCCAGCGTCACTCTGCCGGAGGGGCGGAGGGCGTGCGTGCACCGGCCCGGCGCCAGCGCGCGGCCTCGCGGGGGGCATCCAGGATCTGGCGTTTGTAGGCTTGGTCGTAGCGATCTGTCGGCACGATCTTGATCTGCGTGAACCGCGCCTTGCGCTTGCGGAACGCAGCATCGGTTTCGGCAAGTTCCTGACGGATGTTCGCCGACACGCCCATGCGGCTGGCCTGTTGCACCAGCGCGGCATCCGAGGCGGGGATGCCTGCCGTATTGCTTTGCGGTGTG
The DNA here is from genome assembly GCF_002167505.1 of Sulfitobacter sp. TMED3. Lineage (NCBI taxonomy): Bacteria > Pseudomonadati > Pseudomonadota > Alphaproteobacteria > Rhodobacterales > Roseobacteraceae > Sulfitobacter > Sulfitobacter sp. TMED3. The sequence continues at coordinate 53,437 of NZ_NHBI01000025.1, forward strand.
CCGCCAAAGGCCAGAACCCCTTCGGCAACCGCGTTGCGGTCCGTCAGGTTCGCCTGCCCCGGCGTTGGTACGGGCAGCGCGTTATAGCTATCAGGCTGCTGCAAGGGTTTGGAGGGCTGGACCATGAATTCGTCAGGCCCTTTCGCAGTACTGCGAATGTCCCGCAGGCCAGTGTTGCCGCAGGCCCCAAGGGCAAGCGGTAGCAAGACAAGAGCGGCGACAAAGCGCATGACGGATCTCCTTAAGGACTTGTTAAGGTCTTTGTACCAATATCGCAGTCACGCGGTAATTGTCACTGGCCTTTTTTCTGGGCCTTTTTCGGTGTGGCTTTCGCCGGTTTTTTGGTGTCGCCGGTAAAGTAAATCAGCCCCAAAGCGCCCGCAAAAATGAAGACATCGGCGATGTTAAACACGAAAGGATTATTGATCCCGCAGCAAGACATGTTCAAGAAATCAAGCACATAGCCGTAGATCAGGCGATCAACCACATTGGCCAACGCCCCCCCGATCAGCAGACCTGCGCTGATATTGGCCCAAAGGCTCATGGTTTGGCGGCTTGCCCAGATCAGCACGCCCACACAGATTGCGCAGGCCAGCCCGATGAGGATCCAACGACTTGCGTCAGACCCATCACCGAAAAGGCCAAAGTTGATCCCGCGGTTCTCGCCGTAGCGAAAGTTGATCAGCGGCGGCAATACGTCGATGGACCGGATACGGCTAAGCTCCATCATGTGCACGACAAGATACTTGCTGAGCTGATCCGCAAGAAACGCCGCAAAACCGGCCCAAAAAATAGTACGCATAACGACCGCTTTCCGTGGTTAGTGGCGGAAGTGGCGCATGCCGGTAAAGACCATGGCAAGCCCGGCCTCATCCGCTGCTGCGATCACTTCGTCATCCCGCATCGACCCGCCGGGCTGGATAAGCGCCGTCGCCCCTGCTTCTGCGGCAGTGATCAACCCGTCAGCAAAGGGGAAGAACGCATCCGAAGCGACGACAGAGCCCTGCGTCAGCGGTGCGGACAAGCCCATGGCTTCGGCCATATCCTGCGCTTTGCGTGCGGCGATACGCGTGCTGTCGACGCGGCTCATCTGGCCGGCACCGACGCCCACGGTCGCGCCATCCTTGACGTAGATGATCGCGTTGGATTTTACGTGTTTCGCGACGGTCCAGGCGAACATCAGGTCCGACAGCTCTTGATCGGACGGCTGGCGCTTTGTCACGACCTTCAGGTCATCCATGGTGATGCGGCCAACGTCTTTGTCCTGCACCAGATAGCCCCCCGACACCTGACGGAACGACAACGCCGCCTGTGCCGGATCGGCCAGGCCGTTAGTGGTCAGCAAGCGCAGGTTCTTCTTCTTGCCAAAAATCTCCATCGCTTCGGGTGTGGCGTTCGGCGCGATCACGACCTCGGTAAAGATCGCGCTGATCGCCTCGGCTGTTTCGGCGTCAAGCGTCTGGTTCAGCGCGATAATCCCGCCAAAGGCGCTGGTGCGGTCGCAGTCGAACGCGCGGGTATAGGCATCCACCATCGACGTGCCTTGCGCCACGCCGCAGGGGTTGGCGTGTTTGATGATCGCACAGGCAGGCCCTTTGGCCGGATCGAATTCGCTGACCAGTTCGAAGGCTGCATCGGTGTCGTTGATATTGTTATACGACAGTTCTTTACCCTGATGTTGGGTCGCCGTAGCAACACCGGGACGTGCCGAGCCATCGGTGTAGAAGGCCGCTTGCTGGTGGGGGTTCTCGCCGTAGCGCAAGGTCTGCGCCAGCGTGCCGCCCACGGTACGACGACGCGGGGTGTCCCCGACCTGCGCGGCCATCCATGTGCTGACAGCCGTGTCATAGGCCGCCGTGCGGGCATAGGCCGTCTGCGCCAAACGCTGGCGCAGCGCATAGGTGGTCTGCCCGTTATTCTCGGACAGTTCGTTGATCACTGTCGTGTAGTCTTCCACATCGACGATCACATTCACAAAACCGTGGTTCTTCGCGGCAGAGCGGATCATCGCAGGGCCACCGATATCGATATTCTCGATCACCTCGGCATATTCCGCCCCTTTGGCAACGGTTTCTTCAAAGGGATACAGGTTCACCACAACCAGATCGATCGCGCCAATGTCATGCTTGTCCATCGCCGCGACGTGTTCGTCGTTGTCACGCAGCGCCAGCAACCCACCGTGCACGACGGGGTGCAGCGTCTTGACCCGCCCGTCCATCATCTCGGGGAAGCCGGTGACCTCGGACACATCTTTCACCGTCAGACCTGCGTCGCGCAGCGCCTTGGCGGTACCGCCGGTGCTCAGCAATTCGACCCCATGCGCCGCGAGCGCCTGCCCCAGCTCGACCAGACCGGTCTTGTCAGATACGGAAAGAAGCGCGCGGGAGACGGGGTGAAGATCAGGCATCGGGGAGGTTCCTTTGGTCAGTCTTGGTCATCATATGGATCGTCGAGCGATAAATCTCGCACGCCAATCGCAGTTTCCTGCGCTTTGGACAAGGACCACCTGACCCTGCTGGCATAGTCGACGACCCGCCCGCTGAGCAGAATTTGCACCGACGCGCGGGGTTTCAGCCGGTTGCGCTCAAGGTAAACGCTTGGTTCCAAAGACAGTTTATGCGTCCCATCATGACGGAACACCCAGATTTCGCCGCTTTTCTGGGCCATGGAAATTGCCGCCCCGCCCAGATCGACGGTGGCATCCACATCCGGGTGCAGGTGGAAACGAATCTCGAACGGGATACCGGCAAGCTTCACCGCATCCATTTCCCGATCAAAGACACGCTTTTCAGCGGGCTCTATCGCGAGCAGCATGTCCTCCCCCGCGAGGCCGCGACCGTCGTGGGTCAGTTCCAGGCTGCGGGCATGGGTCAGGCCAAAGCCCGCGACATAGCCATTATGCGCGCCCTGAAACTGGGTGCCATCCCCGACGGAGCCGATTTCGACGGGCACGTAGGTCGGGCACTCGATCAAAGCCTCGGCGCCCGTGTGCCGGTCGGGCTCCGCCAGACGCGCGCTGGAATAGCCGCCAAGCGACAGGCCGGAATGCGACGGTGTCGCACGCCCCGCCCGCCGCCAATCAGCGCCAAATGAGTCGCCCGGCCCGCAGTTCACGACCAAAGGGCGCCGCCCGCTGGTCAGCTCGAACGCGAGCGTAGAGGCATGGGCATTGAACGATGCGGCCCCGCCGGGGGGCGGGCTGGCGTCGACGATCACACTGGTGCGCCCTGCGGACAGGCGCGCATACCCCATCGACAGCCCGTCCGACTGGCGCGTCTTGATCTTCGCCGTGGCCAGCGCGTGATCCAGCCAGCCTTCGGCCCCGCGCCCGCCGCCATGAAACCGCGCCAGCCCGCCGTCGGAATGCCGCAGGGTGCGCAGGGTGGGCGCGATGCGTTCGATCGCCTCCATATGCGCAGCTGGCGTGCCGCGTCCCGCATCGCTTAGCGCGGCGGCGGCCCATGTCAGAAGGGTAAATGCATGCAACAGCTCTTCGGGGTTGCGGGTGGGCAGGCCGCCCTGCGCGTCGATCTGCGCCTCGCATTCGCGGGCCAGTGCCTTGATCGCCGGATCGGCGCGCGCCTCTTGCCCCTCAAGCGAAAGACCGGCGTAGATTAACCCGGTCAGCGCCTCGAACCGCGGCAATCCCGGGGCTGCGGCATGCCAGCGGCGCGACAGGAAATCTGTTTGTTCGACCAGCGAGCGATAGAAGACATCGCTTTCGTCTTGCGAGGTGCCACGCAGTACAAACAGCGCGTGGTTGATCCAGCGGATCAGCCGCCGGCCGGTCAGATCAGGGGTCCAGCCGATGCCTCGGCCCTTGCCGTAGTGGTCGATCCAGCCCCAAAGCCAACGCTGCGCCGTGCCGCGGGCGCGCACGTCGCCAACCGCAGCAAGATCATCCATCCAGGCAAAACCGTGCAGATCACGCGCGAAATCCTGATCCGGCGTGGCGACTTCCCACAGACTTGACGCGTCCGGCGCTTCGATCAGACTGCCGGAAAACAGGAGGTTGCCCGCGATCAGCTGCCGCCCCCGCGCAAAAGACCCGATGGTGCGCGGTTCGGGAGAGGAAACGAATCCCCTCGCTTGGGTACGCGTTTTGGTCGCGGCACGGGCGTGCCACCGGTTTAGAAAACGCGTTTTTCGCGCATTGAAGCTGGTACTTGTCATGCGGCTGCCCTTGTACGCTCTGCTGGCGTTTTGCGGATGTTAGCCGCTGTTGCCACCTGAGTCACCGCATTTTGACACGGGTTTTTGCGGACGACGCAAATCCGCTCGCGTCAGTTTGGGCCTTTAGGCGTCCTTGCGCAGGCAGGCGATGTAAAACCCGTCCATGCCCCCCAGTTCAGGCCAGTAATCGGGGCGCAAACGCAGGCCGCCCTCCTGGGTTGTCCACGCGGGATCAACACCGGGCACAGCCAAAGCGTCGCGGTCGACCCGCATATCCGCATGACGTTCCAACGCCTCGTCGACCTGCACTTCGCCTTCATCGGGCAGCAGGGAGCAGGTGCAGAAAATCAAGCGCCCCCCGGGGTTGAGAAGGGACCACGCATGGTCGATCATTTCCGACTGCAGCTCGATCAGATCACCGAATTCGGACCCATCCTTGGCGTGGGGCAGATCGGGGTGGCGACGGATCGTGCCCGTGGCAGAGCAAGGCGCATCCAGCAGAATCGCGTCAAACGTCCCCTCGAACCGGCGCGCATCGACGACAACGACTTTGGCCGGCAGATGCACCCGTGCAAGGTTTTCCCGAACCCGCTGCATCCGCTGCTTTGAGTTATCAACCGCCGTCACCTGCGCACCTGCGGCGGCAAGCTGCATGGTTTTGCCCCCGGGCGCGGCACAAAGGTCGAGCACGGCCTCGCCTTTTTGTGGCGCAAGGATTTTAACGGGCAGCGCCGCGGCGGCGTCCTGCACCCACCAATCGCCTTCGGCAAAACCGGGCATGGTGGTGACCTGCCCCGCATCGGCGACGCGCACCGATCCGGTGGGCAAGACGGTGCCGCCCACGGCCGCGGCCAAACCTTCAGGATCTCGTTTCGCGGTCAGATCCAGCGGCGCACCTGCGAAATGCGCGGCCTCGATTCCCGTCATCGCGTCGGGCCCCCAGGCTTCGGTCAGCGGACCCCGNAGCCATTTTGGCAAGCGCGGCGCGCGCAAGGCCGCCCATGCCTCTGGCCCNTCGGCGGCGATTTTGCGCAAAACGGCATTGGTCAGCCCCTTGAGGTGCCCGAGTTTNTTATGCGTNGCGACCAGTTCGACCATCGCATTCACNACNCCGTGGGCCGCGCCGCCCTGNCACAGTTCGACCGTGCCGACGCGCAGCGCGTTGCGCACGGTCAGCGGCGGGTATTTCGACAGGTGTTTCTGCAACAGACGGTCGGCGCGTTCCATCCCGCGCAGGGTATCCATCGCCAGACGCTGCGCCCGTGCGCGGTCATCGGGGGGCAGCTTGTCCAACGCCCCCGCCGACAAGAGCTCTGACATCAGACGTTCTTCCCCCAGGATCATATCCAATAGGTACACCGCACTTCTGCGGGCCTGAACGCCGGTGTCTGACATGCGATACGCTTTCTTCTTTGGGGTGCCCGGGTTGTCTGGGCTTGGTTCCGGCGTATATCAAGGGGACAGTGGCCTCAAGAGGATGAGAGTATGACCGAAGCCGGCAAACGCCCCATGCCAAGCCCACCCCATGATCCGACACCCATGCCGGAGCCCGGGCCGGATATTCCGCCAGAACCCACGCCCGATCCGATGCCGATGGTACAAGAGCTTCCCGCCGCCGCGCAGCGCGCGCTGGCGGAGGCCGCCGAACGCCGCAAGGCCGCGCAGGCGCTGGACCTGCCGACGGAGCTTGGTGGCCGCGACGGNCCNGAGCCNGTCCGCTACGGCGATTGGGAGAAAAAGGGCATCGCTGTCGATTTTTAAGACACGTGCCCCCTATTCGCTGAATCCCCCATGCGCTGACCCTGCGTCGCGCAGATCAAGATTACGGCCAAGCGCCCTGTGGCGCTTGCACATAGGCGAAGCTATTTCAACGAAAAGACCGCTGACTGCCCTGCCCCCTTATCCGAGGTAAAGCGGATTTTTCCACCGTTTACAGCGACTTCCTGACAATTGTAGCCAAGGTCGTCATCGCCCCAGATCAGGCTGCGGCAGAAATACCCGCCCTTCCAGACCCATTGGCCCGACACATCCCACACGGCACCTGTACCCGATATGCCGCCGCTTTCAGTAACGCGCAATTCGACCAGCGGGCGGGTCAGTGTTTTACCCTCCACCACCGAAACGAAATCGCGCTGGCGGTCCAGTTTCTGGAATTCCGCCCAAGCGGCCCCGGTCAGCGCAAAGAACGCCGCGCAGGTCAGTAACGTCAGTTTTTTCATCACACCCTCCAACCAGATTGTTCCCATGAACATACGGGCCAGAGGTTAAGATAGTTTCACCACGGTTAAGCGACAGGGCGGCGGGTGGCGTCAGTCGTTCAGGCCCAGAACATCCAGCATATCATAGGCTCCGGCAGGTTTGCCCTGCCCCCAAACGGCAGCTTTGATGGCACCGCGCGCGAAAACCGCGCGATCCGACGCGATGTGGCGCAAGATGATTCGCTCGCCCGCGGCGGCGAACATAACGTCATGTTCGCCCACAATGTCGCCCCCGCGGATCGCTGTGAACCCGATGTCACCCCGCTTGCGCGCGCCGGTGATCCCGTCACGCCCGCGGTCAGAGACATCCGCCAGCGCAACCCCGCGCCCTTCCGCGGCGGCTTCGCCCAGCATCAGCGCGGTGCCCGACGGCGCGTCGACCTTCTGGTTGTGATGCGCCTCTATCACCTCGATATCAAAGTCTTCATCAAGCGCGGCCGCGACACGTTTGGTCAACTGGGTCAAAAGGTTAACGCCCAGGCTCATGTTGCCCGCCCGCACGATCACCGTCTGCTTTGCAGGTCCGTCCAGCTCGCCAATCTGCGCGTCGGTCATACCGGTGGTGCCGATAACATGGACCACACCCGCATCGGCCGCGATCTTGGCGAAGGCGAGCGTCGCTTCCGGAGCGGTGAAATCGATGACCGCCTGCGCGCCCTGCATCGCCTCTGCCGCGTTATCGGTCACGATCACGCCAACAGCAGTGCCGCCCATAGCAACGCCGATATCCTGACCGACCCACGCATGTCCGGCACGTTCTACCGCACCCGCCAGATGCACCCTGTCGCTGGCAGAAACCTGCCCAATCAACATCTGGCCCATGCGGCCCGAAGCCCCTGTAATCACTATGCCGGGTGTATCGCTCATGTTATGCTCCTTATTCGGTTCCGGTTTAGCGCGTGGTGATCTGCTTGGCAAAACCTCAGCGAACCCTTAGATGAAGCGCATGGCAAAGAACAAGTTTCATGAGGGCTCAGGCCCGTCGCAACGGCAGCTTCGCGTAGGCGAAACCATTCGTCGCGCCCTATCGGATGTTCTGGCGCGTGGCGATGTCCACGACCCTGAGCTGAACCGGATGTCGATCACCGTGGGCGAAGTACGCGCCTCCCCCGACCTGAAGATCGCGACGGCCTATGTGCTGCCTTTGGGCGGAGACGGCCAGGAAGACGTGCTTAAGCTGCTTGCGCGCAACAAGGGCGAGCTCCGCCGGTTGATGGCGAAGAAGCTGGTCCTGAAATACGCACCGGACCTGCGGTTCCAATTGGACGAAACGTTCGACCGTATGGACGAAACGCGCCGGATGCTGGCGCAGGACGTGGTGCGCCGCGATGCTGACGCCCCCGACCGCGGATCGGAAGACGCGTGAAACGGTTCTGGGCCGCGCTTGGCTTCATGGGCTGGGCCGCCGCGCCCGTCCAAGCCGAAACCTGCGAAACCCTGACCTATAACGGCACCGGCTATACCCTGTGCCACGTCGACCTGACGCAGGACCGGCTTGAGCTGTTCCTCTATGATGCGGACGGCAAACCGCATGGGTATTTCAACACATTGAATACGGCGTTGAAAAAGCGCGGCGCACAGCTGGGCTTTGCGATGAACGCGGGCATGTATCACGATACCCGTGCGCCGGTGGGCTATTACCTTGAGAATGGCAAAGAATATCAGCAGGTGATCAGCAGCGACGGCCCCGGTAACTTTGGCCTGCTGCCCAATGGCGTGCTCTGCCTGCGCGACGGGCGTGCCGATGTGATCGAAACCAAAGCTTTTCTGCGCGACGCCCCCGACTGCCGCAGCGCCACACAATCGGGACCGATGTTGGTGATCGATGGCAAGATGCATCCGCGCTTTCTGAAGGATGGCGCCTCGCGCTATATCCGCAACGGCGTCGGCACCAGCGCCGATGGCAAACGCGCGGTTTTTGCCATCTCGAACGAGACGGTGAATTTCTATGATTTCGCACTGCTGTTCCGGGATCACCTAAAGCTGCCAAATGCGCTTTATTTTGATGGCAATATCTCGAGGATGCGCGCACCCGATCTGGGCCGCAATGACCTGGGCTTTAGCGCGCTTGGCCCTATCATTGGCGTCGTGAAGCCCGACGCGCCGTAGCGCAACAAGAGTTTTCTTGCCTTCGGCGAGGATTTTTCACCATTTGGAAGCCAGAGTCTCTGGGCAATCTTGCCGGACCTTTGATAGGAGGCGGGCAAATCAATTAAGGGCATTTGATATGGGACGCAGGCGCAAGGGACGGGATATTTCGGGGTGGTTGGTGGTGGACAAGCCCGCTGGCCCGACCTCTACGACCGTGGTGAACAAGGTCCGTTGGGCGCTGAACGCGAATAAGGCGGGCCATGCGGGCACCCTTGACCCCGAGGCCACCGGCGTTCTGGCGATCGCGCTTGGCGAGGCGACCAAGACGGTTCCCTTTATCACGGACGCGATGAAAGCCTATGAGTTCACGGTCCGCCTTGGGATCGCGACAAATACCGATGATGCCGAGGGCGAGGTCATCGCAACCTCGGAGCTGCGACCCGATGACGACGCGATCAAGGATGCTTTGGGCAAGTTTATCGGTGACATTCAGCAGGTGCCGCCGCAGTTTTCCGCCGTGAAAATCGACGGCCAGCGCGCCTATAAACTGGCGCGCGACGGTGAAACGATGGAACTGGCAGCCCGCCCGCTTTTTGTCGAACAGCTGCTGCTGGTGGACCGCCCCGATGCCGACCACGTGACGTTGGAGATGGTGTGCGGCAAGGGCGGCTATGTCCGGTCGATTGCGCGCGATCTGGGACAAGCCTTGGGATGTCTGGGCCACGTGCGCGAATTGCGCCGCATCTGGTCGGGCCCGTTCGAGGCCTCTGAAGGGCTGACGCTGGCGCAGATCGAAGAGATGGCGCGCACAGACGCTTTGGACGCGCATTTGCTGCCGTTAGAGCAAGGGTTGCAGGACCTGCCAGAGGTGAAAGCCACGCCGGAAGGGGCCACCCGTCTGCGCAACGGCAATCCCGGCATGGTGATCGCCCATGACGTTGAATATGGCGACGAGGTCTGGGCGTCGTTTGAGGGCCGCGCCGTTGCTGTTGGGCGTTTCAAGGCGGGCGAATTGCATCCGTCGCGTGTGTTCAACCAGCCCGGTTCTGCGTGATCACGCGCAGCCATACCAAGGGCGACGCGCCGTCGACAGCTGTCTATTCGGACTGCGAAAACTACCGCTATAGTCTGACCCGCGTCTGGCACCCCGAGGCGGAGCGGGTGCTGTTCGTCATGCTAAATCCGTCAAAAGCGACGGAAATTGAAAACGACCCAACTGTCGAGCGGTGCGAGCGCCGTGCCCGCGCCTTGGGCTTCGGGGGGTTTCAGGTCACCAATATCTTTGCCTGGCGCGAAACCAGCCCCAAGCTGATGCGTCAGGCCAAAGACCCCGTCGGCCCTGATAACGATATGATTTTGAACGAAGGTATCTTGTGGGCCGATCAGGTGATCGCGGCTTGGGGCACCCATGGCGCACATCTTGGACGGGGTGCGCAGGTGCAAGAACTGCTATCGCGCAGCCAAACGCCCGTGTACCATTTGGGCCTGTCCAAAGACGGGCACCCCAAGCATCCTTTATATATCCGATATACTCAGGAACCGATTTTCTGGGGTCTTTAGGGCAAGCTTAACTTTCTTGATTCTATGGTGCTGATGCGGCCTTGGGTTTTGGGGCTGTTTCATCTGTATCCCCGCGTGATGCGGGCAATAGGGTCGGGTTTGCACATGCTGTTTCTTGCCGGATTAATGGGGTTGATCACCGTCGGGGCCGCCGCCTTTATCGACATCGGGGTCGAGGAAGAGGAGTCTGCCACCGACGATGATGCACCGGCCGGCGATGTGATATCCGGCACACCCCGTGACGACCTGATCATCGGCTCCGGCGGCAGCGATCAGATCGCGGGCTATGGCGGTGATGACCTTGTGGAGGCGCGGAATGGCGATGACACCGTTTTTGGGGACAGCGGCGATGATACCTTGAGGGGCGGCGCGGGGAACGATGACCTGCATGGCAATGATGGCGATGATCTATTGGTGGGGGCCGAGGATGCGGATGGGCTTACCGGCCATAATGACGATGACATCCTGCANGGCGGCGCGGGCCACGATACGCTAAACGGCTCNGCCGGGGGTGATACGCTATTTGGGGATAGCGGGGATGACGCCGTGATGGGCGGTTTGGGCGATGACCTGCTGATTGGGGGGCGCGGGCAAGACGCGCTCTTTGGTGGATGGGGGAACGATACGNTTGACGGCACTGTCGATCCGGACCGGCAGGATGCGCGCGTCACCGATATTGACGAAGGGGATTACCTGAATGGCGGCGGCGGCGATGATGTGATCCTTGCGGGATCAAACGATACGGTGACCCCGGGCGCAGGGCGTGATGATGTGATCCTTGGTGATTGGGTCAGCCCCGATGGCATCGTCGATATCCGCAGTTTCGACATAGAAGATGACAGCCTGCTGCTGGTCTGGGACGACAGCGATGCAGCCGCGACAGCGCCCAAAGTGGCAGTTGCGCCGGATCCGGAGGATCTGCACTCCCATCTGATATCAATGGACGGTGCGATTGTGGCGATGGTGCAGTCGGACCAGTTGCTGATGCCGGGCGACCTATCGCTTATCCCCCTCAGCTCGGCCCTCGCTGCGGGGCTAACGCGCGGCTGAACCGCCGATGCCCTCTCACCGGACAAAGAAGCCAACGCGCCCCGCGACGCATTAATCCTTTGCCAAGGGGGCGAAACTTTCCTATACGCCCCCATCGCCCGATGATTCCTGTCAGCGGGTGATACTCCATGGGCCTGTGCTGGACGACATCCCGGCCTGTGCCATCACTTTAACCTTTCGAAAAGGAGACCCCGATGTCGATTACGCAAGAAGAAAAAGCACGCGTCATGAAAGAATTCGGCACCAAAGAAGGCGACACCGGTTCGCCCGAAGTACAGGTTGCCATTCTGTCCTCGCGCATCGCAACGCTGACCGAGCACTTCAAAACCCACAAGAAAGACAACCACGGTCGCCGTGGCCTTTTGAAAATGGTTGCGACACGCCGGAAGCTTCTGGACTATGTCAAAGGTAAAGATGACGCGCGTTATCAGGACCTGATCAAACGTTTGGGCCTGCGCCGCTAATCAGCGCTGCACCGCCACAACGATGAAAACCGCGCCCTGGCAACAGGGGGCGGTTTTTTTCGTTTCCCCCTGTGCTTNAGTGATGTTCGCCANAAGGANAGCCTATGCCAATCAACCTGCGTGANCTCACCCCGCAAGATACCGATGCAGCCGCGCTGCTTTTCTTTGCTGCGGTGCATCAGGGCACCGCGGATGTGTATTCGGCCGAACAACGCATCGCTTGGGCCGGAAAAGTCCCCGCACCCGCCACATGGCGAGGGCGGTTTGATAGTGTCGCGGGTATCGTGGCCGAGATAGACAACCGTATGGCGGGNTTCATGACCCTTGACCGCGAGGGGCTGATCGATCTGGCCTTTGTGCACCCCGATCATATGGGCACNGGCGTNGGGCGCACTGTNTATTTTGCCATCGAAGACCGTGCCCGCANATTCGGCGTGCGACGTCTTCGGACCTTTGCCAGCGAAAAGGCAAAGCCGTTTTTCACGCGNATGGGCTGGACCGTCGAGGNNCCCAATATNNTCANCAAAGGCGGNGTCACCTTGCAAAACTANAAGATGTTCAAGACCTTGTCAGGCTGACCCCCTTGCNGCTCTGCNNCGGCTTGCAATCTGTGGCNTNCAGGGCCGCGTGTAGGGGNCAACGCTTCCCTTCCCATCGCAGGCAAACTGCTGTATGGCCGCACAATCTGAAAGCCGGCGCCCGGACTCCAGCGCCCGACAAAGAAGATACCGGAGTCAGGGGGAATATGCCCTCTACGCAAATGGCCCGATCCGGGCCGAAACAGGAAACGTAGATGTTTAATGTAACGAAAAAATCCATGCAGTGGGGCGAAGAGACGCTGACACTGGAAACTGGCAAAGTGGCCCGTCAGGCAGACGGTTCGGTGATTGCGACACTGGGCGAAACCAGCGTCATGGCGAACGTCACCTTTGCACGCCAGCAAAAACCCGGTCAGGACTTCTTTCCGCTGACCGTCCACTACCAAGAGAAATACTATGCCGCCGGTAAAGTACCGGGTGGCTTCTTCAAGCGTGAGGCCCGCCCCACCGAGAAGGAAACCCTGACAGCCCGTCTGATCGACCGTCCGATCCGNCCGCTGTTCGTTCCCGGCTTCAAAAACGAAGTTCTGGTGATGTGTACNGTTCTCAGCCACGATCTGGTNAANGANCCCGANATGGTCGCCATGATCGCTGCCTCCGCAGCGCTGACCATTTCCGGCGCGCCGTTCCGNGGCCCGATCGGTGCCTGCCGCGTTGGTTTCGAGGATGGCGATTACGTTCTGAACCCGACCGTCGACGACATGCAGGACCTGCGCCTGAACCCTGATCAACGTCTTGATCTGGTTGTTGCCGGCACCAAAGAAGCCGTGATGATGGTTGAATCCGAAGCCTATGAGCTGTCGGAAGAAGAAATGCTGGGTGCGGTGAAATTCGCGCACGAGCAGATCCAGCCTGTTATCGACCTGATCATCGATCTGGCCGAAGACGCCGCGAAAGAGCCGTTTGACTTCCAGCCGGTTGACTATTCGGACCTGTCCGCTGCTGTCAAAGCCGCTGGCGAAGACGCNATGCGCGCCGCCTTTGCAATCGCCGACAAGCAAGAGCGCACCGCCGCTGTTGCCGCTGCCCGCGAAACAATCAAAGCCGCGCTGACCGAAGAGCAACTGGAAGACGCGAACCTCGGGTCCGCTCTGAAAGGCCTCGAAGCGTCCATCCTGCGTGGNGACGTGGTTAAAACCGGTAAGCGTATCGACGGCCGNAAGACCGACGAAATCCGCGACATCGTGGCCGAAACCGGCATCCTGCCCCGTACACACGGGTCGTCGCTGTTCACACGTGGCGAAACACAGGGTCTGGTTGTGACCACTTTGGGCACCGGCGATGACGAACAGTTCATCGATGCGCTGCACGGCAACTTCAAATCCAACTTCATGCTGCACTATAACTTCCCGCCCTATTCGGTTGGTGAAGTTGGCCGTGTCGGTGGCCCCGGCCGTCGCGAAATCGGTCACGGCAAGTTGGCTTGGCGTGCNTTGCAGGCGGTTCTGCCTGCCTCCACCGACTTCCCCTACACCATCCGCGTTGTGTCCGAGATCACTGAATCGAACGGCTCCAGCTCGATGGCGTCGGTTTGCGGTGGCTCCTTGTCCATGATGGACGCAGGCGTTCCATTGAAAGCGCCCGTCGCGGGTGTTGCCATGGGTCTGATCCTGGAAGAAGACGGCTCCTANGCGATCCTGTCCGACATCNTGGGTGACGAAGACCACCTNGGCGACATGGACTTTAAAGTAGCCGGTACCGAAGCAGGTATCACGTCGCTGCANATGGACATCAAGATCGCCGGCATCACGCCCGAGATCATGGAGAAAGCTNTGGCACAAGCCAAAGCGGGCCGTGTGCACATNCTGGGCGAGATGAACAAAGCCATCTCCGGCGCGGGTGAATTCTCTGTCCACGCCCCACGNATCGAAACGATGCAGATCCCAACCGACAAGATCCGTGAAGTNATCGGGTCCGGCGGTAAAGTGATCCGCGAGATCGTTGAAGTGTCCGGCGCGAAAGTCGACATCAACGACGAAGGCATCATCAAGATCGCATCGCCAAACGGCGACTCGATCAAGAAAGCCTATGACATGATCTGGTCCATCGTGGCCGAGCCTGAAGAAGGTGCGGTTTACACCGGTACCGTCGTCAAGATCGTTGATTTCGGTGCCTTCGTGAACTTCTTTGGCAAGCGCGACGGTCTGGTNCACGTATCCCAGATCGAAAACCGCCGCCTGAACCACCCTTCGGATGTTCTGAAGGAAGGTCAGGAAGTGAAAGTGAAGCTGCTTGGCTTTGACGATCGCGGCAAGGTGCGCCTGTCGATGAAAGTTGTCGATCAGGAAACCGGCGAAGANATCAAGAAAGANGAAGGCGGCGAAGCGTAAGCTTCNCCACCCCTTNTGAAATGACGAAAGCCCCGGCCTATGTGCCGGGGCTTTTTTTGTGCCGTGACGGGTTNGTCCCGTTTGGCTTTAGCTTTCCATAAAGCTGTCCAGACGGTCCCAGAGCGAGTTATCCAGCAGCAGCTTGAAGCGCAGGTAGAAACCTTCCTGATACAGATCGCTACGCAGGGCCGATTTGTTCATCGCGCGGTTATAGCCCAATGCAACCAGCGCACCTTTGGTGGGGGCAAACCCGATCTCTGCGCCGATACCGTTGGTNGCATTGCCTTGNTCGTCCCACAGNTGCGCGGCGTTCAAGCCGATCTGGAACCGGTTGTCGCCGAACTCGTAGTTAAAGCCAGCCTGCACCAGTTGGGTGGTGGCGCGGGCAGAGAACCCGCCAAGGGTGGTCAGCTTTTGCGACTGGCCCGCGTATTTCGCGTTCAAGCGCAAGTCGGCGTCTACTTCATAGGCCGCGTCTACAGACCACATATGGGTCACCGACTTGGTCTCGCGCTGTTCGATGCGGTGCTCGTACCATGCCAGCACTTCGAGGCGTGGATCGTGAACCGGACGGTAGGCGATACCCGCACGCGACCGGATCCGGCGGTGGTCACGACCGTCGCGCTTGTCCAGTGCAACACGGGTACGGCCCAGCACGGTGAAGTCAGGTGTGACCTTACCCGCGATGCCAAAGCTGGCGTAATGGGTGTTGCCGTTGTCTTCAAAGGTGGTGTCCGCATCGGCATCGCCCACCCAGCTTTCCGCGCTGGACCCCCACTTCGCGCCAAGGGCAACGCTGGTCAGACGGTGATCGTCGCTTTCCATGCTGCGGGAATGTTCAATCCCGAAGCTGAAGCTGGTGTTCCCGTTCATGGCCCATTTGCCCATCATCGCNTGGGTAAACATGGTGTCCGAAGATCCCAGACCTTTGACGAAATCGGTGCTCCCGCGCAGCCAGTCATTCAGGTCGTAAGAGAAACCCAGCTTGGAGTGTGTGGCCATGCTGTCGTCGCCAAAGGTCATTTCGACCTCGCTATAGGCACGCCAGCCGGGCACGGGCTCTCGGTACATGCCCAGGGTCAGCTCTGTCGGACGGTCCGAGCCGCCAAAGGGGTGACGCAGCTCTGCGGTGATGACGGTGCCGGGGCGGTTCGCAGGGGTCCAGTGGCCGCCAAGGATCAGACCGGGATGGGCCTTCTTCGAGGTTGCGGTGTGATCCAGACGATACTCCAGCCCGATGTAGCCTTTGAAGTTNGTGCTGAACTCTTTGGCATAGACAGCATCCACGGTCAGACGCTCGATGTCAGAGGTGCGGTCACGTACATAGTCCACACCAAGAACAAAGTCGCTGGTCCCGTCGATCTCAAANCCGTAGTTCAGACGTGCGCGGGTGGTGCCGGGCAGTGCCAGACCGCCGCGCGAGNCAAANTTCTCGCCGGTGTGAACCATTTCGAAGTTGAAGTGTCCGGTTTCCTTGCGGATGTCATAGGACAGACGGTAGGCGGTATCCGATACGCCATTTGCATCTTCGGAGCGCGCAGCCTCGGCTTCCCACACGCCACCCTGCGTCCCCTCGTGACGGATATAGGCAGAGTGCAGACGCTCGCGGGCNGTNTTGCCACGGTCGGCATCGGCATGCACGATACGTGCGCCAACGGTGGTGCGGTCGGTCAGCGCGAGGTTCACCTCACCGCCATAGAGCCAGTAGCGGTCGGCCCCTTCCACATCGACTTCGTAGGTGACGCGCACCGACACAGGGTTGCCCTGACCGTCGAACTGACGCACCGCATCGTCAAAAGTGATCGAGTTGCCAAAGAAGTCCAGCAAGTAGTCGCTGCCGCGGCGCAGCGGCGTGGTCGAGATGACATCCCCGCCCTCTTCNTCGCGCACCAGCAGTTCAACCCGCTCGGAGCCTTGTACATAGCCGTCCAGATCCAGGTCATAGGGGCCGGACACACCACGCCCGAGGAATTCCTGCACGCGCTGCTCTTGGGCNGTACGGGCNCCGAACAGGGTCACGCCGACCTTGTCGTTTTCCCAATGGGCNTTGGCACCGGTNACCACNCGACGCATGCCGTCAAGCTTCANCGCGCTGGCTTCGGGTTCGATCGCGATGTCNCCGTAAAGGATGTACGAACGACCCTTTTCGACCTTAACGTACAGGTTTTCCGAGGATTGCGCGTCGAAGCCACGTTCGGAGTTGTCNCCATACACAGGGTAGAACTCGTCGCCACGGATGTCGCGGAACAGNCGGTCTTCGGTNTCACGGTCCGAGCTATAGCGCAGTGTCAGCAGCGCATCACCCGAGATCACGCCCTTGAGGTACACTTCACCCCGCAGACCGGTGGTTGTGTCTTCGAAAGAGCTGAAACGATCCGCGTCNAGCAGCTCACCCTTCGCNCCGCCCAAGGCCACGGCCCCTTCGATCACGCCAACCATGATGCGCTGGTCCAGATCGGGGGTGAATGTGATGGTCTCTTCGGCGCGGCCAAAGGCACCGCTGATGGTGATACGGTCTGTGCCTGCAACCTGTGGCGGGATCAGCCCAAAGGTGGCCTCNCCGTTGTCCAGATAGACCTGCACGCCGGGGGTGCCTTCGCGGATGTCGGCCACGTCCCACAGGGCCAGCTTGGCGCTAAGGGTCACNGTACCGGAGGCAGGTACAGGCATGCCACGGGCATCCAGCACACGCACCACAACCGGGATCACATCGGTCGGCGATGCGGGCGCGGTGTCGGGCATGATCACCTCGAANTTGGCGGGCTTGCCGGGGGCAACCACGGTGATTTCCTCNCGGACACGTTCGATGCCGAAACCGTCACGGCCGACCAGCGTCAGGGTGTTCNGCCCCGCGTCCAGTTTCACCGCGACAAAATCCAGTGCCTGCGTGTTGTTCTTCTCGAAGCTTGTACGCTCGCCCACGCGGTCGCTGCTCAGCTCGCGGCCNTTCACCAGCAGGCCCAGCGACAGATCGCCCTTGCCCTTGACGCGCACGCTTTGGGTGCGGCGATCCAGTGTCTGACCGTCGGTCAGGTCCACGAAACCGGGTGCATCNTCCAGCGTTTTGATCANCATCTCGAGCGACTGGCGCTGTGCCTTGCCAGACGCTTTTTCAGAGACGGAGTTCGCCGCGCGGTTTTCATCCAGACGCTGCATCAGACGCGAGGTCAGCTGCGTGGTGGTCGCCACACCGGCTTCGCTGCGCACCGAACGTACCGGCGCACGCTGGCCTTCAATCGGCAGGTCGGCAGCGGTCAGCGCGTTGGATTGCGGCTGCTCGGCAAAGTACTTCTGACGTTGGTCAACCTCGGCCATCGCTTCGGGGGTGCAGTCCAGCACGGCGAAGTGCTCGGCGCGCAGTTCCCCTTTGCGCAGCGGGATCAGGCGCGACCCTCCGCGCAGCAGATCGTTGGTGCGGGTTACGGTCACTTCGGTACCAACGGGCAGGGTTTCGTCCTGCACAAGGAACGCATGGGTCACGGGGCGCAGACCGAAAAGGGAGTATTTACCATCCATATCGGTCACAACCGACAGACCCTCTTGGGTCACGATACGGACGCCGGGGATGCCTGGTTCAGTGTGGTCGCCACGGATACCGTCTTTGTCACAGTCCATAAAGACCGACCCGATGACAGTGGCTTCGCGGGCGAATACGCCACCGCTGTTGTTCAGTTTGACCATCGCGCGGGCAGTCTGGGACTGCATCACGGTACCGGTGCCCGCCTGACGACCCGTCAGAACCGCGGTGTTCTCGTTGCGGCCTTCGCGGGCGGCTGCGGTGAACTGCATGACATAGGTCAGCTCGTGGCTCGACAGGGGGGCCAGCATGCCCAGGTCATAGGTCATGTCACCCGACGCATCGACGGCAGGGTCTTCCATTGTCTCGCCGTTGAAGGTCACCGACCCTGCAACCAGCTGGCTGCCAAAGGCGGGGCGATCCATGATCTCGGCACCGATCAGCGCCTGGTTCATATTGTTGGTGAAGTTCAGGGTGTAGACCACGAACTCGCCCGCGCCGACCATGTCCTTGTCGGCCTGCTTGTCCAGCGCCAGCGGCACACCATAGTGTGGGTCCGCAGGGATGTCCGAGATATCGAGCATCCCACCGGCGTGGCGGAAGCTTGCCATATAACCGGCCCCCGCAACGCGACGGTTAAAGCCGGGGAAGTCGGCGCGCACGGAAGGAACCTCCCATGCGGGGGCGTTCATCACGGCATACTGGTATTCACCGGCAGGCATGTCACCGAAGCTGAAGAAGCCGCGGGCATCGGTCATACGGCGCGCCATTTCGGCACCGCTGTTCATGTCCATCAGCGCGATGGCCACATCACCGATCGGCTCGTTGGTCAGCGCATTGAACAGGAAGTTACCGGGGGTGATCAGCAGTTCGTCTTGCAGCGCGGCACCGGCACAATCGGCAGTGGCGATCAGACGGTCACCGTCGGTGGTCGCGATCACATTGTCGCCGGATACGGGCACATCCATCCGCGCCATAGGAACGGCGGCGGTAAGGAAAACACCGTTGTTAGGGTCTGTTTCCGTGGCCGTCACACGCTCTACATCGCCGGTCAGGAAGCTGCGCAGCGTGATCATCGCACGATCTGCGGACATCGTTTCGTTGCATGCTCCGGCGGTCAGACGCAGGCGGGTATCGCTGTTTGGCACGGCGTGCGGTTGGTCTGCTGCGGTTTCAGGATGTTCAAAGTGCAGGGCACCGGTCCCGGCAGCATCGCGGCTGTAAACCGTTGTGTTAGAGTCTACATCAACTGTGCGATCTTCCATTTTCACGAAGCTGCGGGCGGTGTTGGCGACCTCTACGTCGCCCAGGTTCATGGGCACGGTCACGGTGAACGCGGGGTCACGGGCAAAACCGATTTCGTAGTCGCCCTCGTGAAAGAAAGCCACGGCGTCGACCTCGCCAGCGGGGCGCGCCGTCTGGTAATCATGACGCGCATCGCCTGCCGCGTGATACAGCGCAACCATGCCGCTTGGGTCGGTGATGCTGTGGAAACGGGCGTTCAGTGGCACCTCGTCGCGCAGCAGAACGCCTGTGGCGGCGGCCCCGTCGATGCGGATCTGGGCACCGTGTACGTCACCATAGGCCAGCACTTCACCGTCCGAGTCGTTGCGCAGGCGCAGCGTGTAGGTCAGCTGTGTTTCGTCTTCCATCTCGCGGACGGATTGTTCCTTTTGCAGCTCAAGCGAACTGCCCATTATGGTGGTCTTGCCAGCTGCGGCCCCCCTCAGGATGCGACGGGCCGCGAAGCCTGTTGTGCTTGTGGCGGATACCGACAGCACCGACTGCATCAGCGTGGCGGGAGTGGCATAGAAGGAGGTGCGGAATTCGTAGATGAGCTGAGCGCTGTCGCCCACATCCATGAACATCGGCGCGCCCGAGCTGATCGTGGCTTCGCCATTGTCGATGCGACCATTGGCATTCGCGTCATAGACAAGGCGGGCGTCGTTCATCATGGCGGCACCCTCTTGGTGCTGCATGGTCATGGCGGCGTTCAGCGGGACATTCCCGATGTTGGCGACCTCGAAGTAGTATTGCGCCATCGCGCCACGGGTCAGCATCAGTTCGGAGTATCCGTTGACATCCAGCGCAGGCACTGCGGCTACTTTGGCGTCTACGGCGTTCGAGTATACGGTCTCGATGATGCCCAGCGCTTCGTTAAAGTAGGTGGTCTGCGCGACGTTCCGGATGAAGGTTCCTGCGGGTACCTGCTTGGCAGCGGCGCCGTGCGGCAGGAGGGAGATCACCAGCGCGACGATCCAGAAACACGACATCATGCGGAGGGCGGTTTTGTGAAAGGTGCGGTCCATTTGATCAATCCCTGTTCTATCTTTTCTAAGAGGAGAGGAAGTGTGGTTCCCCCGGAGCGAGGGGGGGAAGGGTGCTCCGGGGAAACCTGGGGTTCGTTTACTGATCCACCTGAACGGTGAATTCTAGCGTGGCGAACCCACCCGGAAGGACCGTGCCGTGGTCGCTCGAGATATTGCTCGGAGTGACTGTGGCGGTGCTACCTGCCGGGAAGAGCGTTTCGCTGCATGTGCCACCACAGTTGGTTACCGATGTGTAGGCAGGGGCGGCATCAGAAATGATGACGCTTGCAGCGGGAGAGGAGCCGGTGTTTTCAGCTTCCACTTTGTAGCGGATGCACTGACCGGGAGAGACGTCCTGACGGGTCTTGGTAAAGGTCCCGACGGTGCCGTCGCAGTTGGCGTCGATGTACTGGTACTTGCTCAGCGTGACGTCGCCAGAGATGATCACGATCCGGTCTTCTACTGCGTTGTCAGCAGTATCCGCGTCGGTCGCTGTGCCACCGTTCAGCGAGGGATCAAGGCTGATGGTACCGATTTCGGTCACACCGCTTGTCGCTGTCGATGGTGTTTGCACACGGTAGATGACCGAGATGCTTTCACCGGGGGCAAGCCCGTTCACACCAGCCGATACACCGTCCGTCAGATCATCAAAGTTGTCGATCACCAGCTCGGAAGGGTCGATCACACCGTTGCCGTTGGCATCCCAGAACAAAGCGCCCGAGAAGTTGTTCAACCCTGTGTCGTTGATCGCACCTTCGGTGATCGCAACGTTACCGGTGTTGGTGATGGTGTGCACCATGTCGACGATACCACCGGGCGAGGCCTGGGCGTTCTGGTCATCGATGATCTCTACGTTGTAGATCTCGTTCACGGTCACTTCGTTGACGATCCGGTCGCCTTGGCCCGAGACAGAGGACACCAGCGCGATGTCGACCAATGTGTCACCCGGTGCCTGATCTGCCGGCGGGGTTACCACAACGGTGAAGGTATCGCTTGCACCAGCAGGGATGGTCCCNGTGTTGCTGATCGCGGACCCGTCAGCGGAGCGGAATTCGACGGTCCAACCGGCGGGCAGCGCTTGTGCCAGCGAGAGGTTGTAGCTGTCGGATACCGGACCGTTGTTTTCAACGACCATGTCGTAGGTGACCGGTGCACCGGGNTCGGTGGCATAGTTCACCCAAGGCGCGCCGCNGTTGGTGGGGTCAAGGCCATCGCCTTCGGAGCCTGCGACTGCGTTCTCAAGATCAACGGCAGAGGCAAGGATCGCACCGGTGAAGGTCGCTGTCGATGTATCGGAAACACCCGAGGCATCGGAGGTGGTGGATACGGTGGCGTTGAAGTTGGCAGCAGCCGTTGGGGNCACATCTGTTGGCAGTGTTGCGATCAAGGTGACCTTGGCGCTGTCACCCGCAGCAAGCGGACCGACGGAACCGATGATCGGTGTCACACCGTCTGCACCCACAAACCGGAAGGTTGTGCCATCGGGGTAGTCGACGTTGCTGACATCAAGCGTCAGGCTGTCGGTCTGGTTCGACCGGTTGGTCAGCACGAATTCATGCTTCACTGTGCCACCCTGGGCCGCGTCGCCAGTTTCGGTCACGACATCGTTGTTTGCCGCGTCATCATCTGTTGCCGAAGCNGTCGTTGGATCGGCTGCACCAGCACCGTCGATGGCTGTATCAGCGATGGAGACCGCGAATTGGTCATCCACAATGATCGAAGCTGTGTTCGAGGGTGGGAAGGCAACGTTATCGATTGCCTGTGTGGCGACGTTTTCAATGATACCCGCATCAGCAGTGTCGAGGATCACAGCTTGGAACGTCACACTACCGGAGCGGCCGGAACCGACGCTCGAGATGTTGAAGTTGACGCTCTGGCCGTTGGTATCAAAGGCGATTGTCTCGCCCGANCCATTGGTCGCATCNACCGAAGAAGACCCGTTGGCGTCATCCAGAATACCCGCGGCGTCAGACCACCGTGCCGAACCGGGCACATAGGCCAAGCGACCGTCCAGAATGTCATCGACGGTATAGTTGTTCGCAGCAGCCAGACCGGTGCTGGAATATGTCAGCTCGATGCTCACGGTATCGCCGGCATCGACGATGTTGGGGTTACCNCCGGACGCTGCATCNGCGACCATGGACTTGACCAGNTCGACAATCGCGTCGTTCGAGATGGTTAGCGTATCGGTGTTGACGGCTGTCNNTGTGCCGTCAAGATCAGACCTTGCGGTCACTGTGATGCTGTCCGACCCTGTTGCNTTCGAGGGGACAGAGACTTCGATGACGACGCCGAACTGCTCGCCCGGTGCCAATGTTGGCGTTTCGGTCAGCGGTGTGGCGCTATCCGCGACACCATCCATGTTCGCATCCGGATAGAAGACGATGGCAGAGGTATCGAGCGTGCCTGTGTCTGTCTCTACTGCGGTCAGTGCGAAGAAGTCTGCGCCGTTCCCTTCGTTGGTAACAATGTGCGGCAGGAAGGCTTTACCACCGGGTGCGATGGTTTCGTTGTTGTCCGANGTCAATGTCACGCCAGCAACCTGCTGAACGATCGTTTCAACCGTGTTCGACGTGACCGTGATGGTATCGCCGGCTTGGTTCGTATAGGTCGCAACCGCTTGGTTGCCGATCACGGACCCGGCTTCTGGTGCGGCGGCCAAAGCNGCTGCGCCAAATGCGGCNGTNACNGCCATCGCGCTTGCAGAGCGCATGAAGAAAGATTGATGTTTCACGTTAGTCATTCCTTAGATTTATCTAGATTAGGTAAATTGGATCAGGTTCCCCCCGATCAGTTGACGCGCACCCGATAGCTGTTGAGTGCGATTTCGCCTGACTCCAAAGGTTCGCTGAGCGTCCAACGGACGGCAGCAATCTGATCCTCAGGAAGTGGTTCTGGTTGAAGTGTGCCATCTGCACCGGCGACCATGCGGGTGGCGGGAAGTGTGGACCATTCAAGGCCATCGTTTTCAGGGTCGAGATCAGCCTGGACTTCGAACACGGCCTTGATCGATGTGCTCTGTGCGCCAAGCGTCAGGGTGACCCCTTCGGGTACGGGCGCCGCAATAACGATCCCCGCAAGTGCGTCTGCAGTCGTGTTCTCGTGCTGCAGTTGGTATTGGATGACCTCGCCAGGGCGGACGGTGCCCCGCTCGATCAACTGCTCTTCGCCACCGTCATTGGTTTCGACGATGCGGAAAGAAAATGTGCTGGAAAGTGCGTCAGCAAAAGCCGGCACGCCGGCGACAGAAATCGCGACACCAGCAAGCAGTGCACGGGCGATTTGTTGAGTTTTGAAAGTCATAATTTTTTCCCCTAGTTGCCGACCACCGCCGGCGGTTTTGATGAACCGGCCCAGTGTTTGGGCTGTCCTGAACTCATCATCAGGGGAAATGTCTCGGGGTGCATTCTCGCTTAGGGCTAGGTTTTTGATCTGCTGGGCAGCCCCCTANCCGTCCGTATATGCGGCGCTATCAATTCGATGGCGAAACACGCAATTCGCGCGGTGATTGCAGACGNAAACCCGCATCTCGCCGCGCAAAGCAGNCGAGTCACCCTCATGNAAAAGGGCNTTGATTCTATTTATTTTGGGGAATGTTTGGCCCGATCCGGGCCNNGATCAGGGAAAACCCCGACCGGATAGCCGGACAGGGCGTTTCGTATAGTTANCTGTCAGTGAGAATGGCCGTGCCCGCCATGATCGTCATCGTCTAACGATCCGTGTACCGCAAACTGGTCAATTCCCGCATCCTGCGGTTCAATGAANCGATAGCTTTCGCGCACACCNCTGTCGGAAAGCTCGCGTGCGACGGTCAGCAAGGTGTTTGGCGCNTGGTCGGCGCAAAGCTCCATCATCTGGGCGACTTCCTCTTCCGCGACGGGNCGNGCCGCTTCGGGCGACGGCGCGCCATAGATCTCGACGAAATGCTTCATCAGNTGCAAGGTGATCGCTTCAACCTCGAAGGGTTCGGCTTTGGTCACGGCAACAAAGGTGACGCGGCCAAACGTCTCTACGCCCATCCAGCCATTCGCGAAGGCCTGCCGCGCCTTGCCGGTCAGATCACCTTCGGACCAGTTCGAGAATTCGAACCCGCCAGAGACGCACCATTCACCCGTGCGCGCGGGCGCGTGGAACACATTGCGGTCGCTTTCATCAAAGTGGATGGCGCGGGCGAGGAAAAGATCGCTCATGGGGNTGGCTCCAGCAGGTCGGTCAGAGGGATAAGATGCGTGGTCGTATCGGTTTTCAGCAGCAGGCCAAAGTTTTCGTCGATACCGGTAAAGTCGCCCGTCAGATCGCCATAGGTGATCTGATCGCCCATGGCCCAGGCCAATCCGGTCCATTCCTTNTGCAAGGGGCCCGCGCCCTCGTCATCCCAGCGGTTCAGCGCCACCAGCATATGCCGCGCCCAGGCCTCTAGCAGNTCGACCGGGCTNACCTCGGCACACCCCTCGCCNTAAAGTGTGGTGANATCCGGCGTTTCGCCCGGCGTGTCGGATTGCGGCAATAGCTTCACGTGAAACGAAACGACCAGCCAGTCGGGCACGTGATGAGGNTCTGTATCAGACGACGCCGCCCGCATCTGGCCGCAGATCGCACCGTTCAAACGCAGATCGCCGTTCCACGCGAGATGCACCCCCACCTCTGGCGGGGCGAGCGCGCCAAGCGCGTTCTGGAAGCCCACGGCACAAAGCGGGAGCATCGNCATCGCNNGGGCCAACGGCACCTCGGGCGCAAAGACGATGGCGGCCTGCAATACGCTTGGCCCNAGATTATACAGCACNAGCCCCGCATCACACCCCTGCCGCGCCTCTGCGCAGGCCTGAGCGAANGGGTCCTCCGCCTGTGCGCCGGTNAACAAAGGGGGGAAGACGGGGCTGTCGCTCATGCGTGCCCGCCCGCGATCAGGGCCTTGGCCACCTTGCGGAAGCCTTCGGCCTGCGTGCTGTCGGGTTTCGACACCACAATCGGCGCGCCCCCGTCAGCCGCGACACGGATATCCAGATGCAACGGAATCTCGGCCAACAAAGGCACGCCCAGCTTTTCAGCCTCGGCGGCGACGCCCCCATGCCCAAAGACATGTTCCTCGTGCCCGCAGTTAGAGCAGATATGCGTGCTCATGTTCTCGATCATCCCGAGGATCGGGGTCTTCAGCTGGTTGAACATGTCGATCCCCTTACGGGCATCCAGCAGCGCCACNTCCTGCGGTGTGCTGACGATGATCGCGCCGTCCACATGGGCCTTTTGCGCCAGCGTCATCTGCACATCGCCGGTGCCGGGGGGCAGATCAACNATCAACACATCCAGCGCGCCCCATTGNACCTGCATCATCATCTGCTGCAACGCGCCCATCAGCATCGGGCCGCGCCAGACGACCGCCTGATCGTCATTGGTCATCAACCCGATCGACATCATCGTCACGCCAAAGTTGCGCATGGGCAGGATCGTCTTGCCATCGGGGGACGCAGGCCGCCCGGAAACGCCCAGCATCCGCGGCTGCGAGGGGCCNTAGACATCGGCATCCAGCATGCCCACGCGACGCCCTTCGGCGGCCAGCGCACAGGCAAGGTTCGCGGCAACGGTAGATTTACCCACCCCGCCCTTGCCTGACGCAATAGCGATGATCCGGTCCACGCCGGGGATCTTCTCGGGCCCCGCGGGTTCGGACTTGCGCCCCANNTTCAGGTCGGGCGGCGGTGCCTGCTTGGAATGGGCCGTCAGCACGGCCGAGACAGAGGCAACGCCCTCAAGCGCCTTNACAGCNGCGTCGGCCTCGTCGCGCAGCTTGGCGTAGGCGTCGGCGTGGCTCGGGTTGACCTCAAGCACAAAGCGCACCGCGCCGTCGTCGACGGTCAGTGCCTTCACAAGCCCAAGCTCTACAATATCCTTACCGGAGACGGGATCGTTCAGGGTTTTCAGGCAGGCCAGTACGGCATCACGGGTGACGCTCACGCTTCGGACTGCCCTTGGATCTTGCCAGTCACGACATGTTCAAGGTCCAGCCCGTCGATGGTCAGCACCACCTTGGCTTCGAATGTCTTGCCGCCGGTGTCGCCGTTTTCGCGCATCGCTTCTTCGATCGCCTGCTGCGAGGTCACACCGACCTGCTTGAGGAACTTGCGCATCGACATGTTGAAATCATCGCTCATGATTTTCTCCTGTTCTTTGGGTGGATCGGCACAGCACTTAGTGATCTTTGCGCTTGCTGAAATAGTCTTCGGATGTGCGCACACGCGGGCGTTCTTTGCCAGCCAACGGATTGTTCTGCGCGTGGTACTGCGCGTTGATCCGGCAGTTGTCGCACATCTGGATCATCTTCGCCGCCTCAGAGGAGGCGAACATCGCGTGTTTTCCTGCCAGCTTTTCGGTGATCTTCTCAACCGTGGATTTCACGCCGAAAAGCGACCCGCACTCGATACAGGCAAAGGGCTCTTCCTCGTGCAGCACCACTTGGGTGAAAGCCTGCGCGGTCAGGTTCAACTGCGGCTTTAGTGTAATCGCATCCTCGGGGCAAACGTTCGCACATAGCCCGCATTGCAGGCAGGCGTCTTCCTGAAAGCGCAGCTGGGGCAGATCGGGGTTATCGCCAAGCGCCCCGGACGGGCACAGCGACACACAGGACAGGCAGAGCGTGCAGGCATCGGTATCCACCAGCACCGCGCCATAGGGGGCGGCGTCGGGCAGATCGATCACCTTGGCCTCGGGCTGAAGGGTCTTGCCTGCAAGCCGTGCGACCTGACGGCGGGTGCCAAGGGGCAGCAGCGTGTCATGCGCGGGCTGCGCGGTTTCGGTGACCAGTGCGGTTTCCAGCGCATCGGGGTCGGCTACGTCAATGAGACGGATCGTATCGCTGCCGCTGATCGCGCGGGCAATCTCGGCCTGCACCTCGATCACCTCACGCTCTGTACGCGGCGACAGCAATACATCCACATGCACAAAGCCGCAGCCAAGTGCGGCGAGCATTTCTGCATGGCCAAACCCCGCCAGCGCATCCACGGCCAGCGGGATGACATCAACCGGCAAGCCCGCGCCAAAACGCGCGTAAAGGCGGATCATTTCGGCCCCGTGGTCGTCGTCATGCACCAGCAAGCGCGGCGCGATGCCGCCTGCCTTGCGATAGGTCGATGCCAGCGTCGACAACCGGCGGAACAGGGTATCTACGGGCGGCGCGTCATAGGTGATCGCCCCCGAGGGGCAAACCGCAGAACAGCTACCGCAACCCGCGCAGATCATCGGGTCAATCGCCACATGTTCCCCGGCCGAGGTGATCGCCCCCGTCGGGCAGAGGTCCAGACAGTTGGAACAGGCGGGCTGCCCGGCCCGCGAATGGGCGCAAAGACTTTCACTCAGCCGCACGTAAAGCGGCTTTTCAAAGGTGCCGACCATCTGCATGGCCTCGCGCACGGCTTCTGCCACGGCGGGCTTGCTGCCCGGATCGGCCCGCAGATAGCCGTCACGTTTGTGCGGCGCGGGAAACAGCGATGTATTCCCCGTCAAATCCAGAATGATATCGCATTGCGACTTGGCCCCGTCCCGCGGCGCGGTGAACGAAGGCGCGCCGCGCCCACCGGGGATCAACATCTGCAACTGGTCAAAGGTCAGGCTGAAATCGCCCAATGCGCCCGATGCCTTGCGCAGGTCGCCTTTGACCACGTCAAAACGCGGATCAACCGCCCCGTCATAATCGCCCTGCCACAGCACCGTCACCGCAAGCGTATCGGCCACCATCTCTGCCACCTCAAGCGCGAGAGCGGGCGGGGCCATGATCAGACACGTGCCCTCAGACACGACGTCCATCACCCGTGGTGCCGGTGCGGCAAGCTGCTGCTCCGCCATCAGGGCGGCCATCTTGGGCGTCGCGTCGCCCTGATCGTCGTGCCAGCCGGCGCGATCGCGAATATCGACGAACTGGGGCACCTCTGCGTTGATCTCGGCGGCCAGCTCTTCGAAACGGGGGCGTTCCTGCTGGCACGCGATCACGGTGTTGCCCGCGGCCATCGCCTCTGCCGCGGTGCCGATCTGGTCGGTGCACAGACAGCTATAGACCTTGGAGCACGGCAGACCCGTCGCCTTTGACAAGGCAGGCGCGTCAATATCCTGACTGCCCAGACAGTCGCACAGCAGAAAAGTCTTTTCCATAATCTCCTCGGGGACAGCACCGGATGGGATGGGTCAAGCGGCAAGGCGCTGTCAGCGCTCGCACGCCAAGCTAGTGGTGTTCGCGACCCGCCGCAAACCCCTAATTGCCCCTGCGTCCCGCAAAAGGGCCGTTCGCACCTACGGCACGAATTACCCAACAAAAACAGTCGGAAAGACCGAAACCCCAGTCAAATATGGCAAATGCTGACGCATGGGAAATGCCGCATTGCAGCAATCACAAAACTGTGTGATTCAACCCTAGAATCCTCTTTGATACGCGTTATGATTACGTCAATATGAGGCCGGAAACGCCTGAAACATCATCGGAAACCAAATTGAACGCACCGCTTAAATCAGCGCAAACGATGCCCGTCGGGGTAGTCCTTCGCAAGTCACCCGGCGTGACGAAATGGGCGAAGGTCGTTTGGCGTGCGGTTTGTGTCCTGCCCGGTGCCGACCCCGCCGACTGGAAGCTGCTGCGTACCGAAGGCGAGGTGTCCGACTATCACGTGACCACTGTGCCGCTAACGCTGTACCGCTCCGATACCGAAGCCTATGTGCACGGGCTCGCCGCGAATGTGCCCTGTCTTTATGTCATCTGCCGCGAAACCCGCGACCCTGCCCGCCCGCTTGAGGTGGTGATGGTCACAGCCTCTCCCTATGAGGCGCAGGATTACAGCGACAATGGCGAAGATATCGTCGAAAAGGTCATGATGACCCCGCAGGTCCATGCCTGGATCAGCGCCTATGTCGACACGCACCACGAAGAAGAAGCCTTTGTGAAGCGTCGGCGCGACAAATATCAAGAGCCGAAGCAAGACGGGATCGGGGACGCGCGCATCTCGCAGACGACCGATGTCTACCGCGCACCGCGCACGTCGCGTTCGGGGTCCTCGCAATGACCCGTCACACATCCTTCTGGGATCGCCGCCGCGCTGCCGTCAAGGCAGAGGAAGCCGCCGCGCAGCAAGCCGCCGCAGAGCAGGCAGAAGCGCAGCATCAGGCCGCGCTGGCGGAAAAATCCGACGCCGAACTGCTGGCAGAGTTCGATCTGCCCGACCCTGATACGCTGAAAGCGGGCGATGATTTCTCGGCCTTTATGGCGCGTGCCATCCCCGAGCACCTGCGCCGCCGTGCGCTGCGCAAACTGTGGGTGTCCGATCCGGCGCTGGCCTGTCTGGATGATCTGGTCGACTACGCTGACGACTATACCCAAGCCTCTGCCGTGACGAATTTCACTACAAGCTATGAGGTTGGCAAAGGGCTGCGCCGTCATATCGAAGATGTCGCGCGCAAGGCTGCGGCCGCGCTCGACACCGCCACCGATGCGGCAGAAACACCTGTTGAAACAGAGCCGACCCCGTCCATCGTTCCGGCAGAGGTCGACGCACCCGCCGTCGCCGTGGCCCAAGCCGATACCCCCGCAGAGCCCCCCGTCGCCGAAACAGCGATGGAAGAACCCGCAGCCCTGCCCCCGCGCCGCATGGCCTTTCGTTTTGAGGAGCAAAGCGCATGACCGCTGCCGCCCAAGCCACCCAAGTCTCTGCCGAAGATCGCCTGCGCGCCGATCTGTACAATTACCTTGGCGTGATGCTGGCCCGCCCTGCGGATCAGATGTTGCTGGACCAGACCGCCGGCCTGTCCGGCGATGACAGCCCGTTGGGCGAGGCGATCAACGGGCTTGCGCGCGTGGCCAAGGCCATGACCCCCAAGAAAGTGCAAACCGAATTCAACGCGCTGTTCATTGGTCTTGGTCGGGGCGAGCTGCTGCCCTATGCCAGCTACTACCTGACCGGTTTTCTGAACGAAAAGCCCCTCGCCGCCCTGCGCAGCGACATGGCCGCACAGCGCATCAGCCGCGCCGAGAATGTCTTTGAGCCCGAAGACAACATCGCATCCCTGATGGAGATGATGGGCGGTATGATCGTCGGGCGCTTTGGGGCTCCTGCCAGCGACGCCACGCAGCGGGCGTTTTTCAACAAACACATCGCGCCTTGGGCGGGTCACTTCTTTACCGACCTGCAAGGGG
This sequence comes from Sulfitobacter sp. TMED3, assembly GCF_002167505.1. Lineage (NCBI taxonomy): Bacteria > Pseudomonadati > Pseudomonadota > Alphaproteobacteria > Rhodobacterales > Roseobacteraceae > Sulfitobacter > Sulfitobacter sp. TMED3. The sequence continues at coordinate 83,956 of NZ_NHBI01000025.1, forward strand.
CCAAGAACTCCGTCCTATATGCCGGGGTTGCCGCAGTCGGCAGCGCCTTCATGGACATTGAACGCGAAGCATTTCGTATGACGGCGGGATAACCGCACCACATCAGGCGGGGCTTCCCCCCGCATAACCAAGGAAAGGGGTACAACCCATGACCCAGGATACCAAAGGCACCAACCGCCGCAATTTCCTGAAACTGGCAGGGACAGCCACACCGGCAGCCGCCGTTGCCGTGGCCAGCAGCGGCACCGCCGCCGAGGCGCAGCCAGTCGATCTGCAATCGGACAAGATGCAAGATACCGCGCACACCCGCGCCTATCTGGAAAGCACACGCTTCTAATTCAGTGATCATCACCCCGCGTGCCTAACCACCGCGGGAGGGAAACTCAGCCCCGGTCCGACCCACACGGTCAGAGCACGCGGGCATCAAGGGAGACTATTATGCTTCGGAAAAAGACCAACGGGATGGCACGGCGGCCCCAGCGGGCGGGCATGCTATCCGACATCGCGGAAAAATCCGTTGACCGTCGCGCATTCCTGCGTGGATCCGGTCTGGCCATCGGCGGCCTTGCGGCGATCGCATCGACCGCGGGCTCTGTCACACAAGCGTCAGCTGCCACCGCCGTCAGCGGCGCGGTAGAGACGATCAAATCTGTCTGCACCCACTGTTCGGTTGGCTGCACCGTCATCGCCGAAGTGTCGAACGGCGTCTGGACGGGTCAGGAACCCGGCTGGGACAGCCCGTTCAACCTTGGCTCGCATTGCGCCAAAGGGGCGTCGGTACGCGAACACGCCCACGGTGAACGCCGCTTGAAATACCCGATGAAAAAAGAGGGTGGCCAGTGGGTCCGGATCAGCTGGGAACAGGCGATCAACGAGATCGGCGACAAGATGAACGTGATCCGCGAAGAAAGCGGTCCCGATTCCGTCTACTGGCTCGGCTCGGCCAAGCATAACAACGAACAGGCGTATCTGTTCCGCAAGTTCGCGGCCTATTGGGGCACCAATAACGTCGACCACCAGGCGCGTATCTGTCACTCCACCACCGTTGCGGGCGTTGCGAACACATGGGGCTACGGCGCCATGACCAACAGCTACAACGACATCCACAACAGCCAGGCGATCTTTGTCATCGGCGGCAACCCTGCCGAGGCGCACCCCGTGTCGCTGCTGCACCTGCTGAAAGCGAAAGAGCAGAACAACGCGCCGATGATCGTGTGCGATCCGCGCTTTACCCGTACGGCGGCCCACGCGGATGAATATGTCCGCTTCCGTCCCGGTTCGGACGTGGCGTTGGTCTGGGGTATCCTCTGGCACATCTTCGAGAACGGGTGGGAAGACAAGGAATTCATCCGCACCCGCGTTTGGGGCATGGACCAGATCCGTGACGAAGTCGCGAAATGGACACCCGAAGAAGTCGAACGCGTCACCGGCGCACCTGCGTCGCAGCTTGAACGCGTTGCGCGCACCCTGGCCAACAACCGTCCCGGCACCGTGATCTGGTGCATGGGCGGCACGCAGCACAGCAACGGCAACAACAACACCCGCGCGTACTGCATCCTGCAGCTGGCTCTTGGCAACATGGGCACCGCAGGCGGCGGCACAAACATCTTCCGCGGCCACGACAACGTGCAGGGTGCCACAGATCTGGGCGTTCTGGCCGATACGCTGCCGGGCTACTATGGTCTGTCCGCAGGGGCATGGGCTCACTGGGCGCGGGTTTGGGAAGAAGACCTTGAATGGCTGCAATCCCGCTTCTCCAAGGCGTCGTTCAACGACACCTCGATGATGAACCTGACCGGTATCCCCGTGAGCCGCTGGATTGACGGCGTGCTGGAAGACAAGGAAAACATCGACCAGCCGGACAACACCCGCGCGATGGTTCTGTGGGGCCACGCGCCCAACTCTCAGACCCGTCAAAAGGAAATGGTCACCGCGATGGAGAAACTCGACCTGATGGTCGTTGTCGATCCGTATCCAACGGTGTCCGCCGTGATGCAGGACCGCCAAGACGGGCTGTATCTGTTGCCCGCAACGACCCAGTTCGAAACCCGCGGCTCTGTCACCGCGTCCAACCGGTCGCTGCAGTGGCGTGATCAGGTCGTCGAGCCCCTGTTCGAATCCAAGCCCGACCACACGATCATCAAGCTCTTCGCGGACAAGTTCGGTTTCAGCGACCGTCTGTTCAAGAACATCGCGCTGGACGGGGACGAACCCAACATCGAGGACCTGACCCGCGAGTTCAACCGCGGCATGTGGACCATCGGTTACACCGCACAAAGCCCCGAGCGCATGAAGATGCACATGGCCAACCAGCACACCTTTGACCGCACCACGCTGCGCGCCAAAGGCGGACCAGCCGACGGGGACTTCTATGGTATGCCTTGGCCCGCATGGGGCACCCCCGAGATGAACCACCCCGGCACAGCGAACCTGTACGATATGTCGCTGCCCGTTGCTGAAGGCGGTCTGACCTTCCGCGCCCGTTTCGGTGTTGAACGTGACGGTGACAACCTGCTGGCCGAAGGCGTCTACAGCGCTGGTTCCGAGATCAAGGACGGCTACCCCGAGTTCACCATGTCCATGCTGCGTGAACTGGGCTGGGACAAGGATCTNACCGACGAAGAGATGGCCGTGATCAACTATGTTGCAGGNTATCCCGAAGGCCAACCNGCGAACGCAAAGCCGGACGAGGAAGTCGGTGAAACATCCCAGACCGGCGAGACCCCGTCGGACTATATCGCCGACACCGGTGGCGTGAACTGGAAGACCGACCTGTCGGGCGGCATCCAGCGTGTCGCGATCAAGCATGGCTGTGCCCCCTTCGGCAACGCCAAGGCCCGTGCCGTGGTCTGGACCTTCCCCGATCCGGTGCCAATCCACCGCGAACCGCTGTACACCAACCGTCGTGATCTGGTCGCCGACTACCCGACCTATGACGACAAGAAGTTCTGGCGCCTGCCCACCATGTANAAGTCCATCCAGGAGAATGACTTCTCCAAGGACTATCCGATCGTGCTGACCTCNGGTCGACTCGTNGAATACGAAGGTGGCGGCGACGAAACCCGATCCAACCCCTGGTTGGCCGAGCTTCAGCAGGACATGTTCATCGAGATCAACCCGCGNGACGCNAACAATCTGGGNGTGCGTGACGGNGCCGATGTCTGGGTCGAAGGCCCNGAAGGCGGCAAGGTCAAGGTGATGGCNATGGTCACGGAACGTGTCGAAAGCGGCGTGGCGTTCATGCCATTCCACTTTGGCGGCCACATGGAAGGCGTTGATTTGCGGGACAGATACCCAGAGGGGGCCGACCCATACGTCCTGGGTGAATCCACCAACACCGCGCAAACATATGGCTATGACTCAGTAACTCAGATGCAAGAGACCAAAGCGACTCTCTGCAAAATCTGGACAGCGTAAGGAGACTATNAAGATGGCAAGAGCAAAGTTTCTCTGCGACGCCGAACGCTGCATCGAATGCAACGCCTGCGTCACGGCCTGTAAGAACGAACACGAAGTACCGTGGGGCATCAACCGCCGTAAGGTCGTCACCATTCAGGACGGCCAACCCGGCGAGCGGTCGATCTCGGTTGCGTGTATGCATTGTTCCGATGCGCCCTGTATGGCGGTCTGCCCTGTAGACTGCTTCTACCAGACCGACGACGGCATCGTTCTGCACTCAAAAGACCTGTGCATCGGCTGCGGTTACTGCTTCTACGCCTGCCCCTTCGGCGCGCCGCAGTATCCACAGGCGGGCAACTTCGGGTCGCGTGGCAAGATGGACAAATGTACCTTCTGCGCCGGTGGCCCCGAGGAAAACCACTCCGAAGCGGAATTCCAGAAGTACGGCCGCAACCGGATCGCCGAAGGCAAGCTGCCGATCTGCGCCGAGATGTGTTCGACCAAAGCGCTGCTGGCCGGTGACGGCGATGTCGTCTCGGGCATCTACCGCGAACGCGTTGTCGCGCGCGGCTTTGGCTCGGGCGCGTGGGGCTGGGGCACGGCATACGAGCAAAAGGGCGGCTAANCCCCCTTTCGCATATTCATGCTTTCCTTGGCCCGCTGGCACCTGCTGCTGGCGGGCCAACTATCTTTATCCTGTCGGAGGTCCCGATGACATTGCTGCGCGTTCTGCTGCCTCTCATATTTCTTGTGTCCTTTGCCGGTCTNTCCGCCGCGCAGGANACCTCGGGCGATGCCTCGGTCNTGCAACCGGGCCAACAGTCGCTTGAAGACATCATGGCCCGCCAACGCGGCGAGGACGTGCCCTTTGGGGCCGAGCTTCCCTTNCCGCTTGAGGGCAACCCNCCCNCGGCNGAATCTCACCTNGGACCGCTTGGTNGCGCATCCGACGCGGACCTGTGGCGCGAGATCCGGGCGGACGCCCTGCCCGACGCGCGCGCCAGCAACCGCGGACCTGCGGCCAAGGTTCTGATGCAGGACGGTGGCATGTGGTGGCTGAACTTCCGTCACGGCCCGCTGCTGACNTATGGCAGCCTGCTGTTGGGTGTCACCGTCGTGCTGATGGCGATTTTCTATCTGATCCGCGGACGTATCCGTATCGAACACGGGCGCGCGGGTATCACCATCGAACGGTTCAAATTCATCGAACGCTTCGGCCACTGGCTGATCGCAAGCTCGTTCATCCTGCTGGCCATCACCGGTCTGCTATCGCTTGCGGGGCGNAAACTNCTGATCCCGCTGTTCGGGCACGAGGCGTTTTCGACCTTCGCCATCGCGAGCAAGTGGATCCACAACAACGTGTCATGGGCCTTTATGCTGGGGCTGGTGATGGTGTTCGTCATGTGGATCGTCCACAATCTACCGGATCGCACAGACATCAACTGGATCCTCAAGGGCGGCGGGATCTTCGGCAAGGGTCACCCCCCCGCCAAGAAGTTCAACGCCGGTCAGAAGCTGATCTTCTGGGCCGTCATCATTCTGGGCACCTCGATCTCTGTCTCGGGTATTTCGCTGCTCTTCCCGTTCGAACTGACGATGTTCGAACCTACGCTGGCGCTNTTGAATGACATGGGCGTACCGCAACTGTTGGGNCTTGGCACAATAGACGCCACGCTGACCCCNCAAGAGGAAATGCAATATGCCCAGCTGTGGCACGCCGTTATCAGCTTTGTTCTGATGGCGGTGATCATCGCGCATATCTATATCGGGACACTCGGCATGGAAGGCGCGTTCGAGGCGATGGGGTCGGGCGANGTCGATCTTGAATGGGCNCGCGAGCACCACAGCATCTGGGCCGANGAAGTTGTCGCGAAGCAGGGTAAACCTGCCTCTGGCACGCAGCCGGCAGAGTGATATGATGCACCCAACGCCCCCCACCCAGCGTGCCAATGCGCATCAACGAGGTACGGAATGAAAGCTTTTATCACTGCCATCGTCGCCTTGGTCATNCTTGCTGCGGGCATGAACTTTGCGTTGGACAACGCAGGGTTCTCCGCGGCCGAGCAGACCTCGTCTGATCGCAATGTCCGGCTGGGCGACTAAGACCGCATCCTATGCATAGCAAACTCCGACGGCCCGCCCGATGAATGATATCTGGGCGGGCCTTTCTTCTGCGTTCTGGCTGGTTGTNACCGGCGATCCCGACCTGATCGAGATTACGCTCAGGTCGTTGCAGGTCAGCCTNACGGCGCTGGTCATTGCCTCGGCCATCGCGCTGCCCTTCGGCACATGGCTCGCCATCCGCCGTTTCCGCTTCCGCCGTACCGCGATTGCGGTGCTGAACTCACTCATGGGATTACCGCCCGTCGTGGTGGGGTTGATCGTCTATCTGCTGCTGTCGCGCGCCGGTCCCTTCGGGGTGCTGGGGCTGCTGTTCACGCCNACGGCGATGATCATTGCGCAGGTGATCATTATCACGCCGCTCATCGCCTCTATCACCCATCAGGCGATGCGTGATCTTTGGGCCGAATACCACGATCTGCTGATNTCGCTGAACACCACCCCGACGCGGCGCATCCTGACGCTGATCTCGGACGGNCGNCGGGCCTTGTTGACNGCGGCGCTGGCAGGCTTTGGCCGNGCCATCGGCGAGGTCGGCGCGATCATGATNGTGGGCGGCAACATCGACCACGCCACCCGCGTGNTGACCACCGCCATCGCGCTGGAAACCGGCAAGGGTGATTTCGCACTGGCGCTTGGNCTGGGCTTTGTGCTGATCGCGCTGGCGCTGAGTGTGAACCTGATCATCCACGCCCTGTCGCGCACAGAAAGAGAGGGCAGATGGTGACCCCCCTGCTGCCCGCCCATATGCGCGATGTCAGCGTCACCCGCCGCGGCAAGCGATTGCTGGGCCCCGTGGACCTGACCCTTGGCAAAACCGGCTTCACGATCCTGCTNGGCCCCAATGGCGCGGGCAAGACGACATTCCTCAAGGCGCTGCACGGGCTTGAACGGCTGTCGACGGGCGCGGTCACATGGGCCGTGCCCGATGACCTTGCGCGGATGCGACAGGCCTATGTCTTCCAAAGCCCCGTGATGCTGCGCCGGTCGGTGCGCGCCAATCTGGGCTATCCGCTGGCGATACTTGGCCAGCCCAAGGCGCAGGTGAACAAAGCGGTAGAGGCTTGGGCGGCTCGCATCGGCCTGACGCCCGCACTGGANCGCCCCGCGACGGGGTTGTCCGGTGGCGAGAAACAAAAGCTCGCCCTNGCCCGCGCCTTGATCCGCACCCCCGANATGCTNCTGCTGGATGAGCCCTGCGCCAATCTNGATGGCCGCTCCGTCAAGGATATAGAGTCGCTGCTACANTCTGCCCATCAGTCAGGGACNCGCATCGTGATGGCGACCCATGATCTGGGTCAGGCGCGGCGCCTTGCAACTGAAATATTGTTTCTGTTTAAAGGTCGNATTCACGAGGCTGGCCCGGCGCCCGANGCGTTTGACGCCCCGCAGACCCCGGAATTCAAATCGTTCCTGAATGGAGATATTTTGATATGAAATCCTTGATTACCGCTCTTGTTCTCGCACTTGGCACCACGGCTGCGCAGGCGGACACCATGAAAATGGCTGTCACCACGTCCTTCAACAACTCTGGTCTGTCCGACGTTCTGCTGCCCGCCATCAAAGAAGATCTCGACCTTGACGTGCAACTGCTGATCGTCGGCACCGGTCAAGCCTTGCGCTTGGGCGAAGCAGGCGACGTCGATGCCATTCTGGTNCACTCCAAGAAAGCCGAAGAGGCCTTTGTCGCCGACGGCTATGGCACCCACCGCCGCGAGATCATGTATAATGATTTCGTCCTGATCGGCCCAAATGACGACCCCGCCGCGATCAAAGACGCAGAGGCTGCGAAGGACGCGCTGGNCAAGATCGAAGCNGCCGAGGCNCCTTTCGTGAGCCGTGGCGACGANAGCGGCACCCACAAGAAAGAACTCTCGCTTTGGGCCGGTGCTGATCTGGACCCCGCGACATTCGGTGAATGGTACAAAGCTGTNGGCGCGGGCATGGGCGCGAGCCTCAACACCGCTGCAGGGATGGGGGCCTATATCATGTCCGACCGNGCAAGCTGGCTGAACTTTGACAACAAGGCCGATCTGGCAATCCTCTTTGCGGGCGATCCGGTGCTGTTCAACCAATATGCCTATATTCCGGTGAACCCCGANAANCANGCGCATGTAAACAAAGANGCCGCGGCCCAGTTGGAAGACTGGCTGGTCGGCGACCGCGCCAAAGACCTGATCGACAGCTATACGATCAACGGCGAAAAGCTGTTCACCTTTAACGCCGAGCAGTGATTTAAACGGTTTGAGAACNTCNCCANGCGCGGTATCAANCCGTATGAAATCATTGATCATCCATATGTCCACCAGCACCGCGCGGCACGCCAATGTCGCGCNGTTGCTGCAGGATCTGCCCGATGCGCAGGTCGTCGAAGCGGTGAATGGCCGCGACCCTACGCAGGTCGCAGATGTGCGCACCCACTCTGGCAACCTGCACAGCCCGTCCTATCCCTTCGCCCTGACACCGGCCGAGATCGGCGTCTTTCAAAGCCATCGCAAATGCTGGCAGATGATCGTCGATCAGGGCTGGGATTACGCGATGATTGTCGAGGATGACCTCGCCGTGTCGCGGCCAGAGCTGGACCGCGCGTTGCAGCTTATCCACCAGAATATGACGCCCGATATGTACCTGCGCCTGCCGCCCAAGATGCGAGAGCTGCCCGCAGATGTCGTGGCGCGNGACGGCGATATGGCGTTGATCCTGCCCAAGCGGATCGGCTTGCAGTGTTGCTGTCAGGTGGTGGGGCGNGANGCCGCGCAGCGTTTGCTTGACGGATCGACCCAGATTGACCGCCCTGTCGATACATGGCTGCAGATGCATTGGGTGACGGGGCAAAAGCTCCACGCCCTGCTTCCCAATGGGCTAAGCGAAATCGCCAATCAGATCGGCGGGTCAACCATCCAGCAAAAAACCCGCACCAGCGGCAAGCTGATGCGGGAATTNAAGCGGGCGTGGTATCGCACGCAGGTTAANTTGCGACCTCAGAAAGCCTGAGATCCCGCGCTTAGCTGGGCGCTTTGGTCGTGCGCAGGTAGGGCAGGATCTTGTTGAAGTCGCCGAACTTCGCCTTGGCGTCATCGTCCGACAGGGTTGCGGGGATGATTACGTCGTCGCCGACATTCCAGTTCGCCGGTGTCGCCACGCCCTTTCCGGTCGAGGTTTGCAGCCCGTCCAGCGCGCGCAAGACCTCGGCAAAGTTGCGGCCCACGGTCATCGGGTAGGTCATCGACAGCTTCAGCTGCTTGTCCGGCCCGATGATGAACACGGCGCGGACTGTGGCGCTGTCGTTGGGGGTGCGGCCATCGGGCATATAGGCGTCGGCGGGCAGCATGTCGAAGGCTTTGGCAACGGTCAGGTCGTTATCCGCGATGATCGGAAAGCCCGCTTTGGCACCGGCGAAGGTCTCGATATCGCCTTTCCATTTCTTGTGCTCTTCAACACCGTCCACGGAAATGCCCATCACCTTGGTGCCGCGCTTTTCCCATTCGTCGGCAAGCTGTGCGACTGCCCCGAATTCGGTGGTGCAGACCGGCGTGAAATCCTTTGGGTGCGAAAAAAGGATCGCCCAGCTGTCGCCCACCCAGTCGTGCAGGCTGATCGTGCCCTGATCGGTTTCGACAGTCAGATCGGGGATGGTATCGTTGATGCGCAAGGACATAATATTCTCCGGCTTCATGGTTTCGGTTTGTCGTTCTCTACTTATGTAGGACGTTGCGCTGCCGGTTTCACCCCCTCACTTGCGGGTCCCCAGATGTGGTGACATGGTACGCGCAACAGGCTGGGGGAAACGTCCCCGGCACCGCATGACAAAAGGAGTTTTCCCATGCTGGAGAAGCGCGAGTTTTACATCAACGGTGAATGGGTATCCCCCGCCAAGCCGAATGACTATCACGTGATCGACCCCACCACAGAGGAGCCCTGCGCGGTCATCTCGCTTGGGGATCAGGCGGATACCGATGCCGCGGTTGCCGCTGCCAAGGCCGCCCTGCCCGGCTGGATGGCGACGCCTCCGGCGGAACGCATCGCCCTGCTGGAAAAGCTGCTAGAGGTCTATCAGGCCCGCGCCGAGGATCTGGCCAAAGCGATGAGCACGGCCATGGGTGCGCCGATGGATCTGGCCCGCACGTCGCAGGTTGGTGCCGGCTCTTATCACCTGAGCAACTTCATCAAGGCCGCGAAAGAGTTCAAATTCGAACAGCCGCTTGGCGATCACGCCCCGAATGACCGGATCATCCGCGAAGCCGTGGGCGTTGCCGGTCTGATCACGCCGTGGAACTGGCCGATGAACCAGATCACGCTCAAGGTCGGCGCGGCGATTGTATCGGGCTGCACGATGGTGCTGAAACCTTCCGAGGAAAGCCCGCTGGACGCGATGATCTTTGCCGAGTTGATTGACGAGGCAGGCTTCCCCAAAGGGGTGTTCAACCTTGTGAACGGCGATGGCGTCGGTGTCGGCAGCCAGATGTCGTCGCATAAAGACATCGACATGATCAGCTTCACCGGCTCCACCCGCGCGGGCACGCTGATCTCGAAAGCGGCGGCGGATACGCTGAAAAAGGTCCACCTTGAACTGGGTGGCAAAGGCGCGAACATCATCTTCAACGATGCGGATGACAAGGCTGTCAAACGCGGCGTGCTGCACATGATGAACAACACCGGCCAGTCGTGTAACGCCCCCAGCCGTATGCTGGTGCAGTCGGATGTCTATGACAAAGCCGTCGAAGAAGCAGGCGCTGTGGCGTCGCAGGTTACCGTTGGTCCTGCCTCCGAAGATGGGCGTCACATTGGCCCCGTGGTCAATGAATCGCAGTTCAACAAGATTCAGGACCTGATCCAGAAGGGTATCGACGAAGGTGCGCGTTTGGTTGCGGGCGGCACCGGACGTCCCGACGGCTTGAACCGCGGGTTCTTTGTCAAACCCACTGTCTTTGCAGACGTGACCCCCGACATGACCATCGCGCGCGAGGAAATCTTTGGGCCGGTTCTGTCGATCATGAAGTTCGACAGCGAAGAGCAAGCGGTCCAGATCGCCAATGACACGGTTTACGGCCTGACCAACTATGTCCAGTCGCAAGATGGCGAGCGTCGCAACCGTCTGGCGCGTCAGCTGCGGTCGGGCATGGTCGAGATGAACGGCCAAAGCCGCGCCGCAGGGTCGCCCTTTGGCGGCATGAAGCAGTCGGGCAACGGGCGCGAGGGTGGCATGTACGGGATCGAGGACTTTACCGAGATCAAGGCCGTCTCGGGTTGGGCCGCTGAATAAGCTGTCCTTCGGCACCCCCCACAAACACCAAGGCCACCCTGCGGGGTGGCCTTTCTCGTCTGCGCCCTATGGCCTTTAGAACGGTGCCTTGGCGCGGATCTTGGTCGAATGCCCGCCCTGAGGATGGTTGAACCGCAGCTCCTCTGAATGGAGCATCAGGCGCGGATACGCCAACGCGGGCCCCGTGGCGTAAAACGGATCGCCCAGAATCGGATGGCCGAGGCTCAACATATGCACCCGCAGCTGATGGCTGCGCCCTGTCTTGGGGCTAAGGCGCACCCGCGCGGTGTCGCCTTCGTCTTTCAGCACACGCCAGTCTGTTTGTGCGGGTTTACCCGTTTCATGGCAGACCATCTGGCGCGGGCGGTTCGGCCAATCCACGATCAGCGGCAGATCGATGGTGCCGGTCTTTTCCTGCGGTACCCCCCAGACCCGCGCGACATAGGTCTTGCGCGTCATCCGCTTTTCAAACTGCAATCCCAGATGGCGCTGCGCATGGGGCGTCAGCGCAAAGATCATCACGCCCGAGGTGTCCCGATCCAGACGATGCACCAGCAGCGCGTCCGGAAATGCGTCCTGCACCCGCGCGATGAGACAATCGGCCAGATGCGGCCCCTTGCCCGGCACCGACAGCAAGCCCGCGGGCTTGTCGACCAGCAACACTTCGGCGTCTTCATGCAGGACAACCAGCGGATCTTGGGGCGGATTATATTCTGTTTCCATAAGTGTCCGTCTCAGAGTTAGGGTAGGTTTTCAAGCCAATCTGTACCAAAGGACCCGGAATGCATCCTACTATTACCAAGATGATTGATGTTGTCGCCAAGGGGGATTCGGAAAAGATCGCCCCGCTGCTGGCGGAAGACGTCACCTTCATGCCGCCGACATATTACAAGACCTGGACCGGCCGCGCCCCTGTGGCAGCGGTCCTGGGGCATGTCGGCAATGTCTTTAGCGATTTCAAGTACCGCCGGATCATGGGGGAAGGCACAGATTGGGCGCTGGAGTTCCAGTGCAAGATCGGGGATCTGGATGCCGTTGGCGTCGATCTGATCACCTTGGGTGACGACGGTCTGATCGCCAAATTCGAGGTGGTGATGCGCCCCTATAAATCCATCGGAGCCCTACGCGAGGCGATGAATGCACGGGTGATGAAAGACCCCAGCTTCCTCGCCTTCAAGGACGCGCTGTCCTGAGCGAATGATATAAGGATCGAGGGGCGCGACATGTCTGCGCCCCTCCTCCCCCCTTGTCACGCCGGTTTGTGCCGCATCTGCCGGAACAGCGAGATCGAATAGATCACCAGCGCACCCCAGATCAGCGGAAAGGCAATCATGCGCGCCCGCCCAAAGGGTTCGTCAAAGACCAGCACCGCGCAAAGGAAGATCATCGTCGGCGCGATATACTGCAAGATGCCGATGGTCGACAGCCGCAGCCGCTTGGCTCCGTTGGCGTAAAAGATCAGCGGCACCGCCGTGACCACGCCGCAGCCCACCAGCATCCACGTATTAAACGGCACGCCCTGACCAAAGTGGTTTTGCCCCGTCATGATCAGGTAAACCAGATAGGCCAGCGCGGGGGCGAGCAAGATCAAGACCTCAAGCAGGAAACCCTGGTTTGGCCCGATCGGCAGCCGCTTTTTCGCCAGCGCATACAGCCCGAAGGTGAGCGTCAGGCTCAGCGCGACCCAAGGAAAGCGACCGGAATCAAGCGTCAGGATCGCGACAGCGACGGCCGCCAGCCCGATTGCCGCAAGCTGAAGCCTCGACAGACGCTCCCCAAGCAGCAGCGCCCCCAGCAGGATGCTGAACAACGGGTTGATGTAATACCCCAAGGCCGCGTCCAGCGCATGACCCGAGTTCACCGCCCAGATGTAGATACCCCAGTTGACCG